>JBAXFZ010000525.1:0-2673 GCA_037139685.1 Bacteroidota bacterium | reverse complement strand
GGCCGAGTTCGACCCAGATGCTGCCGCGATAGAGCGTTTATTACGGCCCTCCGAAGAAGTGCGCGCCCCCCGGCAGGTTGGCAAAAACGATAGCGGCAAAAACAAGTCCGATAATTCCCAGGATGGTAAGCAGCGCCCCAAAGATTCTTTTTACATTCATTACAAGGAAGTTTTAATATTTTTAAAAGGATAATTAAAAAAATTCAGTGAAGACATAAAATGGTTTTGTGATGTATAGCAAAGGTATTCACATGGGTTTCCATCTTTGTTACACAACTATGTCAATAAGTTACATCATTCACACCTGCTCGTGATCCGCCTGTTTTAAAACAAGCAGCGCCTGGTGAAAAGCAAACGGGGCTGATTGATTTTGAAATCAGCCAGCCCCGTCATTACGAGTAACACCAGGAAGGTAAAAGTTACCTGGCGGGGATAATATCTATGATGACCGTACGGTTATAAAACCGCTCCTCCGGGAATTTGTTCTCAAAGGGGGATAACGCCTCATCCTCGCCGAAACCGTAAACTTCAAATTTCACATCACCGCGGCCGGCCTTTGACAGTCCGTTTTCAAGGATCGTCCTGACATCGTTGGCCCGCGCCAGTGAAAGTTTCTGATTGTAGGATTCATCTCCTATGATATCGGTGTAGCCGTGTATGATCACCGTGCCGTTAACTGGTATTTTGGGTATGACAATATCGGTGAGATACTTTTTATAAATGGTGACCGCTTTGGACTCATTGAATTCGTATATAATGCTGAATCGCGTGAGCTGGACATCCTTGGAAGGGGTCCATAACACCATGTTCAAGGTGGTATCCCTCGTGACGGTATGACCACTCCTTGTCTGACCGGTCATCGTGATATGGTAAACGCCTTCAGGCTTATCTCCCAGGATTGACTTGCCGGGCATACTGACGGTTTCATGGGTAAACGGGCCAAATGACTGTACCATCCCGCTTTTATCCCTGATCCCAAGCGACCATGAGGTGAAAGCCGCATGGGCACCGTCAACATTGAATGTAACATAACTGTCGGGGGGAGCATTCTGCATGCCGAAAATCTCCACTGGTCTCAAAGGGGCATCAGGGCCGCTCTGGAATTCCATAAGCAGTTCCGGCGAAGTGCTCCAGATGGAGACCCGGCGGTCGCCCTCACGAAGAAGCTCCAGTTCCTTTGTGCCACCGGGCTGTTCAGATGCAATCCGCGGTTTGATGCGGCCTTCGGTGGTTATACGTGCACCATCGATTCCGAAGATGTTGACCAGGTAAAGTTTAACCGAACCAGCCATGGCCATTCCGCCTTCCGGGCCTTCCATTGAGGCGCCGGTCAGCCTGACTGTTGTGGCCGGGTTTTTCTGCATGCGGTCGCCAAGGATGTTCAGGATATTATAATAAACGATCATCTGCCTTGAAGAGCGACCTGACAGGTTTTTAGGCGGGAAGAGATCAAGGTGGTCCTCTTTGTAGTCTTTTACCTGGTCTTTGCTAAGAATCACATATCTTGCAGGGATCTCATTTGATCCCTGATCGAAAAATATATAGTTGCGCACCGGGAATAATTCCCTTACCCTGTATTCTGCAGGAATATTCGCGGGAGCCGTAACCCGGAAACGGAACCCCGGTTCGGCTGCAACGACTGCTGCAGCAATAGGGACCACTTCCACTTTCTTAACCTTTTCAACCTTATAGGCAAATTTGTAAGTCAGTCCAATGGTGGCTGAACTATACATGTCGTTAACCATTTTCTGTGATCCCCCGCGGGTCATATCAAGAAGATCGGATTGCTGCCATCTCCATGAAAATTCAACCGGGATGGAAAAATGCCTGTTTATATTAAAATCAAACCCGATTCCTGCATCAACCTTTAAGTTCAGGTCGCTGTGACCTATACCGTTTGTATTGCCAACATTCAATCCATTTCCATTCCGTCCGATATAGGCAACATCCTTGTCAAGGGTTAAATCACGTTTGGTTCCGAATGACTGGTCCACGCCGACACCGGCAATGAGGTATGACGAGAAGAGACGTGATGGTTTATACCCCAGCGCCCAGTTCAGCCAGTTCAGGGTTACCTGGAGATCGGTTTCAATGATATCTGACTTAAAACTCTGCGAGATATGGGCAGGGGTTCCGTTCCCTCCGTTAAAATCCCATGTGAATTTATTTTCGACGCGGCTCTGAACCATGCCATAGGCGATTCGTGCCCTTACACCGATGACGCGCGTAAATTGTTTTGTTCCGACAATACCAACATTATAGCCAATGCTGTTGGGATAGAGGTTGATCCATAAGTTTTTCGACAAATCGCCGTTGAACTGCATCACCCCTCCGAAAAGGCCAACCGACCAGTAATTGTAAGATGGGGCGGCGTTTGTCCCGGCCGGTGTCGTTGTTACCGCATCCTGGGCGGCCGTGGTGAAGGTCAGCATTGCCAGGAGAATGACCAATATCCCCCCGGATATTTTAATATACAGCTTTTTCATTGTTTTTATTTTTTAGTTAAAATTTATTAATCCTGTTTTCCAATATGCCGGAATGAAGATTGCGGCATCTCACAACCATAAAGGTTTACATTATGGCTGATGAGGTGGTCTTTCATCATTCGACTTTTGCGGCGGCTTTGCTTCATGCTGGGGCGAAGGTTGCTGCTTTGGTTGTGCTGAGGGTTGC
>JBAXFZ010000524.1:0-2679 GCA_037139685.1 Bacteroidota bacterium | reverse complement strand
TATAATTTTTCCGGTCATAGACCTTCTTCCCCCACCTGTCAAAAATGATCAGCTCATTGCTGACGTAAGCCTGGCTAAAATCGGCCTCAGGGCTCCCCGAAAGCTGGATTTTGAAGGCGTCATTCGCCCCGTCGCCATTGGGTGTAACCAGGTTGGTGGTTTTAAGTTCTGCCACTTTTAAAACCAGCATGTGCAAAAATGTGGTATCGCAGCCATTCAGATCGGTAATGGTAAGGCGTATCGGAATTTCACCGGTCTTGGTATCTTTGGCATATGTGTGCGAAGCCGGGTTCAGGTTTGTCACCTTGACACTGTCACCGAAGTTCCAGGTCCAGTTTACAAGGTGTTTTTTGAGTGAATCAACCAGGAATTCGACATGGATGGTCGGGTTGGTCAGGTAAACAACTGTGTCTTTCGGGTGATTCCCGTCGATCGTGTCAAGAAATATTTTGAAATCAATCTTCGGCGATTTTAAAAAATCCACCACATAGGAAGTGTCGCGTGAACAGCCTATTGAATCGGTAACCTTGAATTTATGGGGTCCGCGGCAAAGGCCGAAAACAATGGTATCCTGGTTGAACCCGCCCGGCCATTCGTAGATATAGGGCGGGTAATTTTTAAACGGGGTGCCCCCTGAAACCAGGGTTTTATACTGGGCCTTACAATCAATGGCACAACCCAGTGCATTGAACCTGTAAAATGTATCAATCTTCATTTTGGGGTGCATCCACACGCGGACAATGTTGCTGGTATGGGTAATCCCGTTCACGACAACTGTGCAGCTGTATTGGCCCAGGTTGGCGGATTTAAAGGGACTGATGATCAGTATCGAATCGGATTCACCGGTAATGGCTCCCCCATCTTTCTGCCACGAGTAGGATGTTACTGTATCTGTAACTGCGAGGGTTGCCTTTGCGGAAAAAACCACGCTGTCGCCGTAACATACAGTGTCATTGGGTTTCACGGTAACAACCACCTGGCCCATTGCGACAATGCCGGAAAAAAAACAAAATAAAATGAGGAGATGTTTCATTTGGGGTTACAATACAGGGGCAAAAATAAGAATTTCTTTGATTCAGCCCCGTTATAAACTACAAACGGTAAAAACAGGGCAGTTAGTATGATCAATACTGATTATTGGATATCATGATCAGGGTACAGGCATGGACCACCTCTATTCCTGCTGCCTCCAGTATCGCGGCAAATTCGGGCGATTCCGTTCCGGGATTGAAAATCACCCGTTTAGGCTTCAATCCCAGTATATAATCATAATATGCAGGCAGGTTCTTCGGGCCGATGTAAAGGGTAACCGTATGGATCTCCTCAAACTTCGGGAAGGGCTTCTCTATTCTCACCCCCATGATCTCACCTTCACGCAGACCCACAGCCACAACCGGTACATGGCTGAACTTGAGTTTCCTCACAGCCATGTAGGCAAACCGCTCGGGGTTTGTACTTGCTCCAAGAACCAGGGTCTTCTTCTTCACGTGTTAATTAATTCACAGAACTTTGCAAAATTAGGCAAAAACCGTCAAAACGGCTGAAAATATTCGCTGTTTCTGACACAATTTCAGCATTGTTGCTGCCAAAGAGGATTGGCCGCAGATTTGCGGGCCCTGTATATGAGTAACAATAGGAAAGAAAGCCATGAATTTAAACAATTTCACAGTTAAGGCCCAGGACGCCGTTCAGAGAGCAATGGAGATTGCCGCGTCGCTTAAAAACCAGTCCGTCGAAAACACCCATCTGCTAAAGGGAATACTGGCGGCAGACGAAAATGTAACACCCTTCCTGTTAAAAAAGCTGGATGTCAATATTGAACTGCTCACCAGGACCGCAGATAAAATGGTCGCCTCTTTTCCTCAAATAACCGGGGGTGAGCCATTTCTTTCGGCCGAAGCTGCAAAAGCTTTGCAGAAAGCCATTGCACAGTCAAAAGAGATGAAGGATGAATTCGTCTCCATTGAACATATTTTGCTGGGGATCCTCTCAGTGAACGATCCAGCTGCCAGGATGCTGAAAGACCAGGGAGTAACGGAAAGCAACCTGAAAAAGGCGATCGGCCAGCTGCGCCAGGGCAGCACGGTTACAAGCCAGAATGCCGAAGAGACCTACCAGTCGCTCGATAAATATGCACGTAACCTGAATGACCTTGCGCGCCGCGGCAAACTGGATCCCGTTATTGGCCGCGACGAGGAGATCCGCAGGATACTCCAGATCATATCGCGTCGTACCAAGAACAACCCGATCCTTGTCGGGGAACCAGGTGTCGGGAAAACCGCAATCGCCGAGGGGCTGGCACACCGCATCATCGATGGTGACGTGCCTGAAAACCTGAAGTCAAAACAGATCTATTCGCTTGATATGGGAGCCCTGATTGCAGGTGCAAAATACAAAGGTGAATTTGAAGAACGGCTTAAAAGTGTTGTGAAGGAGGTGATACAGGCCGACGGCGAGATCATTCTTTTCATCGATGAAATCCATACCCTCGTAGGGGCCGGCGCCGGCGAAGGCGCCATGGATACCGCCAACATACTCAAACCGGCGCTTGCCCGCGGCGATTTGCGGGCCATCGGTGCAACAACACTGAAAGAATACCAGAAGTATTTTGAAAAAGACAAGGCACTGGAACGCCGCTTCCAGATTGTGATGGTAAATGAACCTGACACCGAAGATGCC
>JBAXFZ010000523.1:0-2697 GCA_037139685.1 Bacteroidota bacterium | reverse complement strand
CCCCCTTGCCCAGTCGGTCGTTGGAACACCGCCCTACAACCCTTTCCTTGTTAAAAACATGATTCGTTCCGCCGAAGTTCACCTGGCCGATTATCACCCGACATCGCTTGCAGATGCCAGCCTGTTTGGCACCGGCAACGACAATTCAAACCCTGCAGCCGGGCGCTATTACAAAACCTCCTCGAACCTTCCCTGGGCATTGAACATCCCGGGCAGGTTCGATTATACCTCCGAACATACCCCGATCATCCAGGGCTATGCCCACTTTGGCGCATGGGCCCAGTCGGCCGGCACACAATACCCCGACTGGTACACCAGCATGCCGGGTTACCGGAATGCGGGAAAGATTTACCCGTAAAGGCAATACAACTGAAGGTTCTAATTCAATAAAATCCCGGCTCCTGTCGAATATCACCACAGTTGGGAATATCTCAACAGCAGCATACCGGGATTTTGACTATTTTTGCACTCCCCTGTCAAAAACCCACTGTTCGGGGATCTTCCAACATACTCCTCATGAAACGTTGCCTGCCGGTTCTGCTGTTACTCCTCCTGGTCTCCCTGCCCTTTTTCCTCTTTTCGCAATCCCGTTTCCCCGGAACCATATATGGGAAGATCTCCGATGCACAAACCGGCAGCCCGGTTGAATATGCCAATATCGTGCTTCGCACCCTCAGGACCGATTCGATGGTGTCAGGAACCGTTTCCGACAGTTCAGGCGCCTTCCGGATGAAAAACATACCCTACGGGACCTACATCGCGGAGTACAGTTTTATCGGTTACGAAAAGAGGCGTACAGGCCACATCACCCTTGACCATAAGAAGCCGAAGGTTGAACTGGGCTTGCTTAGCCTGACCCCGGCATCGGTAACGATGAACGAGGTGACCGTTACAGCTGAAAAGTCGATGATGATCAACAAGATCGACCGGAAGGTATTCAACGTTCAGAAGGATATCTCGGCACAAACCGGTACGGTGACCGACCTGCTGCAAACCATCCCGTCAATCTCGGTGGATATCGACGGGAATATAAGCCTGCGAGGCTCGGGCAATGTTACAATCCTGATCAACGGCAGGCCTTCTGTAATGAGCGGTGCAGCGAACCTTGACCAGATGCCCGCATCGCTGATCGAGAAAATCGAGGTGATCACAAACCCTTCGGCAAGGTATAAACCCGACGGCACGGCAGGGATCATCAACATCATCCTGAAGAAAGAGCGGAAAGCAGGGCTTAACGGGGTTGCCGGTGTAAATGCCGGGAATAATGACCGGATCAACTCAAACCTCCAGCTGAATTTAAATACGGGGAAGGTGAACATTTTCGGCAGTTACGGATTCAGGCAGGATTACCGTCACCGCATCAGCAACCTGAACTCACAGACCATCGATTCTGCAAAAAAATCAAGCTGGCTTGCGCAAACCACCGGTGGGTATGCAAAACCAGTCTCCCACCTGGTCCAGCTGGGTTTCGACTGGGCCATCACCAGGAACGACGCGGCAGGCGTTACCGGGATCTACAATTACCGGCAGGTGAAACGGCACGATTCAACCGCCAACCTCTATCAGAACGATTCGTTGAAACCGACTGAAGATTTTATGCGGCAGCACAATGGGCTGGAGAGCCAGAACAGCTTCGGGCTTACTGCATTCTTTGAGCATACCTTCGACAAGGAGAAGGAGCACCAGTTTATGGCGGGTTTTGAATTCCAGCGCAACAATGAGTCATCTGACGACTTTTACACGAATTTTTATTCAGTTCCCCTCCTGCCGGATGCCATTGACCATACCATTGCAAAAAACAGTGAGCAGAAGATCAATGTGACGGCCGAATACACCCGCCCCCTGTGGAAAGACGCCAGCCTGGAAACAGGCTATGAGGGCAATATCCAGCTTACCGGCCAGGTGATGGATGTTGCTCATTATTACCCTCCTACGGGTCATTGGATTACCTACCTGGGGGAAAACAACGATTTCCATGCCAGCCAGTCGGTTCACGCCCTGTTTGCCACAGTGAGCTATAATTGGAAGAAGCTCAGCGTAATGGGAGGTCTCAGGGCAGAGGAGGCCCTTGTAAACCTCGAGTTCAGGACCCTCGACACAACGGCTCAAAACAATTATTTTGCACTCTATCCGACCATTCACCTGCGCCTGGCATCCGGTAAAAATGAATGGCAGCTGAATTACAGCCGCAGGGTAAACCGCCCCGACGGCGAGGATATGAACCCTGTGGCCGAGTACCGCGACCCCCGCAACATATTTGTGGGAAACCCTCACCTGAAGCCGGAGGACATACATTCGCTCGAATTCGGGTATGCCGTGCGGTTCGGGAAGGTAAACCTCATTCCCACCATCTTTTACCGCCACAAGGTAAACGGGTTTACCTTCGTCACCCGTAATCTCAACGACACGGTACTCGTATCAACGATCGACAACCTGGCCAAAGACCAGTCGGGAGGGATGGACCTCAGCGGAACGGCGGCTATTGCCAGGATCATAACCCTTAATTTCAGCGCATCCGGGTTCTACAGCCAGATTGATGCCTCAAACATCGGGTACAGCAGCCACAGGTCGACCTTTTCGTGGAATGCCAAGATAAAGGCCGCGATCAATGTTACGAAAACCACAATTGTCCAGGTTAACGGCCAGTAACGGTCGGAGGGGCGTACGCCCCAGGGATTCAAAAGGCCGAGCTGGGTT
>JBAXFZ010000522.1:0-2706 GCA_037139685.1 Bacteroidota bacterium | reverse complement strand
CTTATATGTCCTGCTCTTTTTTATCATTGCACAGGTTTCCCGGCACACCAGTTTATTTGTCAATTATCCCTTGTATTTTACCATTTCCTTCTCCCTTCTTTTGCTTGCATACCTCCTGATATATCGCTTTCAGCAAAAGAACAATTACTGGGCATTGGTTTTATCGGCTCTTCTGTTTGCATGTGGACTGCTGTTTTATGAAATGTACATTCTTTTTATCGGATTTGCGTCACTGTCGATCATGTATCATAATTTTAAATCGGGGAACAGGGGGCTGACTTGGCTGAAAAAGGTTGTTCTTCAAATCCTGCCCTTTATCCTTGTTGTGCTATTTTATTTAACTGCCTATGTGATATATGGTCATTATCATCCATCTCAATACGATAGCAATAAAATGGCCGGGAGCAACAATATACTGAGTACATTCTTCACCGTTTTATGGAAATTGTCCTTTACCGCGTTCCCACTGATGGTATATGACACCTCGCGTGATTTTTTTGCTGCCAAATCTGAATTAATTGAGGGTTACCGGAACATTGTCCCTTATCTTTTTGCACATGCCCGTGTAGAGTGGATCATCAAAGCAGTCCTGGTTTTTGGGATGAGTTATTTTATTTTGATCAGGATCCCGAAGATTCCTTACCGGACACTGCTGGTTGGATTCCTCTTTTCCATCATGTTTACTTTTTTTCCCCACATCCCGCTTGCTTTGACCGGGAAGTACATCTATTATGTCACAACCCAGGGGATGCTGGGATATGTGACGACTTTTTTTTCATTGTTCGGGGTCGTCCTTTTTTTGTCCATTCTGACCGCTTTCGTATTAAATTTCACCAATGATTTTACCTTGTTGCGGCATATGACGGCGCTGGTAATTTCAGTTGGATTTGTCCTGTGCGGTTTCCTGACAGATTTTTCCAATTATTATATATGCCAGGATATTGGCCAGGCCAACATCCGGTTGTACGCGGTTGATGAATTGGTGAGATCGGAAAAATTTAAAGCCATCCCACCCGCATCGTATATCTATGGTGCCGATTTGTGGAACAATCCTTCTACCATGGCCGGAGGGTTGACAGCACAAAACTTTGAATGGAGTTATTATTTCTTTGCCAAATCGGGGATTTCCCAGTACGTGTTCCAAAATGACAGTGCTTTTCTGAGCAATACGAAAAAATCAAATGCCCCCGGGTACAGGATACTCTACAAGCAGGCGTTTAAATCGGATGATGCACTGCTGGCCGTTGCCACACTTAAGCATCCGGGGCCTGGCGATAGCAGGATTGACACAGTTTCAGATAAAATATTGGTCGTGTACTATTCAAAGTACAAACAATTTTCTGTTTCATTCAAAAAACAGCCATCCCCTTTGAATGAGAAAACCAGGATTAAGATCTCCAACATCGTCGACGATGTTGATCCGGGAGAATATGTCGAATTCATACTCTATAATACCGTGAGAGATGAGGCGGCAACAATATTTACCATTGAAGCGCCTTCCATTGTCATCAAGAGTATCCGTATTTCGAATGTGATCAACCGCGACTGGAAAGAATATTACCTGTAGGATTTGGCATTACTCAGTTTCAGCGCTGATGAAAAGCGACTGGCTAACGGATTTCATCACAGGTGTTTTTTCAAGAATGTCCCCGATGGCGATGGTCGGTTTCACCAGGACGAATGGGGTGGGCGGAATAAGAAAGTCCTTATATTCGATTTCAATATGTTTAAACCCCGACGTTACAAGTTTTTTGTAAATAAACCCTTTTGTGAAGGCTTTTTCAGTGGGTTCAAGTTTTGCTTTCCTTCGAAAAAAATCAGCTGTATTGAAGATTAAGTAGCAATATGGATTTAACAGGTTTGGCTCAAGAAATATAATCTTCCCATTGTGTTTCAGTAATTTTCGCAAATTCACCAAAGCCTGGTCAAGTTCATAATACAGGTGATGAAGAATGCCATTCCCGACGATATAATCAAATGTTTTGCCGGAAAGCTTTTCAGCGTGATTGAAATCGAGCGTTTGATAGGATAAATTCGGAAGGATGAATGTTTCTTTGGCTGATGCAATAAAAGGGCTGCACAAATCAGTTCCGGTAACATGGTTGTTTGAATGCTGAGCTAAATAAAAAGACAAGTCTCCCAGTCCGCATCCGATCTCCAGGATATCAGCTTTCTTATTAGCATCAATTTTATCCAGGATGTAATGAAAACGTCGTTCGTTCCTGATCGCCAATGTCCTGGAAGGCTTAAAACCCTGGTTGAAGCCCCTGTCATCTGTGATACTGCCCATGGAGGTTTATCTTGCTTTGCTCTTATTGATCTTTTGCAGCAATTCCAGTATTTTGGATTCAGTCAGAAATTGCTTTCCATTGTAGAATATTTTGCTTCTGATGTATTTGGGCCTGTTTTTAACTTCATCAATTACTTTTCCAAGGTAGTCACCCAAAACACTGATGGAAATCAATTGGATACCACCCAATCCCAGCATGATGAGAATCAGGGTGGGAACTCCCTGGGCGTTCCTGGGAGGGTTGATAAAATATTCGATGAGATAGAACAGGCTGAGTCCGAGTGTGATTAAAAACACGATAAATCCAATTGTTTGAATGAGCTGAAGTGGCTTTTTGCTGAATGAGAATATGCCTTTCTTCGCCCACCAGAAATTTTTTGAAAAACTGTTCGTGCTTGTCCCGAACAACCGTTCAG
>JBAXFZ010000521.1:0-2727 GCA_037139685.1 Bacteroidota bacterium | reverse complement strand
TGCAGAATGTACAGGTGGCCGTTCCTGACCAGGCCGGGATAGAACTGCAGGAAGAAGGTAAGCAACAGCAGCCTGATATGCATGCCGTCAACATCGGCGTCAGTTGCTACAACCACGTAGTTGTAGCGGAGGTTCTCGAGCCCCTCTTCAAGGTTAAGCGCAGCCTGCAGCAGGTTGAACTCTTCGTTTTCATAAACAACACGTTTGCTCAGCCCAAAACAGTTGAGCGGTTTGCCCTTGAGGCTGAATACCGCCTGGGTGTTTACATCCCTTGCCTTGGTGATCGAGCCGCTTGCCGAATCGCCCTCGGTGATGAAGATGGTTGATTCATAACGGCGGTCGTCATGGTTATTGTAATGGATGCGGCAATCGCGCAGTTTCTTGTTGTGAAGGCTGACCTTTTTTACGCTTTCCTTGGCGATTTTTTTAATGTTCGCCCACTCCTTGCGCTCTTTCTCGCTCTGCATGATCTTGCGGAGGAGGGCTTCAGCCGTATCCTGGTTCATGTGCAGGAAATTGTCAAGGTGTTTCTTGACAATGTCCATGATATAGTTCCTGATCGTTATGCCGTCGGGTTCGATGTGCAGCGAGCCCAGCTTTGTTTTTGTCTGCGATTCAAACACCGGGTCCTGCACCTTGATACTCAGCGCCGCGATTAGGGAGGCCTTGATATCATTCGTGTCGAAGTCCTTTTTATAAAATTCCCTGATCGTTTTCACCAGCGCTTCGCGGAAGGCGGCCTGGTGTGTCCCTCCCTGGGTGGTATGCTGGCCGTTTACGAAGGTGTAATATTCCTCACCGTAAACTTCACAGTGGGTGAAGGCGCATTCGAAATCGCCGTCCCGGAGGTGGATGATCGGGTAGATGACCGGGGTATCGATATAGCTGTTGAGCAGGTCGAGCAGGCCGTTCTGTGCATGAAACCTTTCGCCGTTGAAGATGATGGTCAGCCCGTTGTTGAGGAACACGTAATTCCACAGCATCTTCTGCACATACTCGGGGATATAATGGTACTTGCCGAAAATTTCCTCATCAGGGATAAAGGTGATGATGGTGCCGGATCTCATTTCAACGGGTTTCTCGGGATCATCCGTTACCACATCCCCCTTGTTGAATTCAACGATCCGGGTCCTTCCTTCGCGGATAGCCTGTACCTTGAAAAACGACGAGAGAGCGTTGACCGCTTTTGAACCGACCCCGTTCAGCCCAACTGCTTTTTTAAAGACCTTCGAATCGTATTTGGCCCCCGTGTTTATTTTCGAAACGCATTCAACCACCTTTCCCAGGGGAATCCCCCGGCCGTAGTCGCGTACGCATACCATCTGGTCCTTGATGGTCACCTCGATGGTCTTCCCGTAATTCATCACGAATTCGTCGATTGAATTATCGAGAATTTCCTTGATCAGCACATAAATCCCGTCATCGGGCGAAGAGCCGTCGCCCAGCTTGCCGATATACATGCCGGGCCGCAGACGGATATGTTCACTCCACTCCAGCGATCGAATGCTGTCCTCTGTATAGGTTTCCACGTTACTCATTCAGTCCGTCAGGTTTAATGCGGCAAAGATAGTGGAAAGGCTTGTCAACACTGTTCAAATCCTGTGAATTTTTCAATTAAGTTATTCACAGCTCGCCGGAAATGCGTTACTTTGCAAACTGATAAAAAATTAACAGATAAGAACGTATGACACTGGTTATTAAAGAATTAAAGGAGCACATCGGGTGGATCACCCTGAATCATGATGCAAAGAGGAATGCCCTGAGTATCGAGTTGCTCACCGATCTGCTCCAGGCGCTTAAATCGCTGAAGGAGGAAAAGGCAAGGGTAATCATCATCCGTGCCAACAAGGGGATGAAGGTGTGGTCGTCGGGTTTTTTCATCGATGAGCTTCCCCGCGACGGAAGCGATCCGCTTGCCTACGACAATCCGCTCCAGAAGGTCATCCGGTCCATCCAGGGGATACAGGTCCCGGTAATCGCGATGGCTGAAGGCAGCATCTGGGGAGGTGCATGCAACATCGCCTTCGTTTGTGATATGGTGATCGGCACAAAAAACACATGCCTGGCCATCACCCCCGCCAAGATCGGGGTGCCGTACAACACCTCCGGGATCCTGCAGTTCCTTGATATCATCGGCTCCCACATTGTAAAGGAGATGTTTTTCACAGCCGAACCGATCAGTGCCGAAAAGGCGCTGGCCCTTGGCATCATCAACCATATCGTCGATGCCGGCGACCTTGAAAATTTCACCATAAGGCTGGCCAACAAGATCATCGCCAATTCACCGCTAAGCATCCAGGTGATCAAGGAGCAGCTGAATATCCTGGGAAACGCGCTGCCAATGACGCCGCAGACTTTTGAACACATCGACATGCTTCGCCGCATTGCGGGGACCAGCAATGATTACCTGGAGGGGATCAATGCATTTTATGAAAAGAGGAAGCCCCATTTTATGGGAGAATAGGCAGGGAACCCGCTGCTACCTTTTGCGGGAGGCCATTTTCCTGATTTCCACGGAAAAGAGTCTGATTTCGGCTTTGGTCAGGAGGAAATCACGCGGGGTAATTTTCGTCATCCTTGAAAAGACAATGAACTGGTACAGCGTAAGCATGCTGTAAGAGATGGTTGCAGAGATGCCGGCCCCTGCAATTCCATACCTGGGGATCAGCAGCAGCCCGAGGAGGATTGTAAATACCAGCCCGACAGCCGAACTGATCGTGTTGTGAT
>JBAXFZ010000520.1:0-2731 GCA_037139685.1 Bacteroidota bacterium | reverse complement strand
CTCTTTGACAAATTCTACCGGGTACCCGGTTCACACAGCGGGGGGACAGGCCTGGGGCTGACAATCAGCAAAGCGATAACGGAGGCACATCATGGAACCATCACGGCAGCAAACCAGCAGGGGGGTGGG
The DNA here is from genome assembly GCA_037139685.1 of Bacteroidota bacterium. GTDB lineage: Bacteria > Bacteroidota > Bacteroidia > Bacteroidales > FEN-979 > CAIVAT01. Next base: position 2,602 of record JBAXFZ010000520.1, on the reverse strand, counting down.
TTGTCCGTCACCCTTGAATTCCCGGCAGAGGAGGCCATTGCTCAAACTGAACATGATCTCCTGAATGAAGATCCAACCTCATAAATGATCAGCAATATGGAGATTACCCGGAACAGACAAAAGATCCTGATCATCGATGATGAGCCGCAAATCAGGCGTCTCCTGAAAATAACCCTGGAAGCAAATGAATTCAGGGTTCTTGAAGAGGAAAACAGCCATGACGGGCTGCTTTCAGTTTCAATGAACCAACCCGATGTTGTCCTGCTTGACCTTGGGCTTCCCGACCTTGACGGACTTGCAACACTGAGGAAGCTGCGCGAATGGTCATCGGTTCCTGTGATTGTGCTGACCGTCCAGGATGATGAAGTGGTGAAGATTGACGCGCTGGATCACGGGGCCGACGACTATGTTACAAAACCCTTTAATACCGGGGAATTGCTTGCCCGGATCCGCGTAGCCCTGCGCCATGCCGCGAAAACCGGCGACTCGCCGGTTATTGCCAACGGCCCGCTATGGATCGACCTCAATGCCCGTGTTGTGAAAGTGAAAGGAGAGGAGGTTAAACTTACGGCAACCGAATACAGCCTGTTGTCCCTCTTTATGCGCAACAGCGGGAAGGTGCTGACTCTGTCGCACATTTGCAGGGAGATCTGGGGAAATCCCTATGCCGACAATGCCCAGGTCCTCAGGGTGCATATCACCCAGCTCCGTAAGAAAATAGAGGAAAACCCCTCCATTCCCACCCTCCTGGTTACGGAACCGGCGGTGGGTTACAGGCTCAGAACGCGAGACGCGTAACGCGTCACGGAATTGCCGGCAGGAAGTCCGATTCGCCCTAAACATGTCACGCGTCACGGATTGTTAGAACCGCTTCACATAGCCATGGCAATAGGGTTTCTCTCCTTTGTTGTCGTAATAGTCCTGGTGGTAGTCCTCTGCTTTCCAGAATGTTTTTGCCGGCAGAACCTCGGTGACCACCCTGAATCCATTTACCTTCAGCTGGCTGATCAGTTTTTCCGTGACGGCTTTCTGTGCATCGTTCCTGTAAAATACGGCGGAACGGTATTGTTCGCCCCAATCGGGTCCCTGGTGGTTCCACTCGGTTGGGTCATGCGTCTCAAAGAACATCTTTGCCACCGTTTCATAGGTGGTCTTCGCCGGGTCAAACACAACCTCGATGGCCTCGTAATGACCCGTGGTGCCGGTACATACCTGCTTGTAGGTGGGATGGTCGGTCTTTCCGCCGGTGTACCCCACCTCGGTTGAGATTACCCCGTTGATCTTTTTCATATAATATTCGACACCCCAGAAACAGCCTCCGGCAAAAACAGCCGTATCGGTGTGAGCCTCGCTGCCGGCAGGGATGAAATCAAGTGAAATTGAATTTACGCAATGACGCGTATCTTTGGGAGTAAAGCCCTCTCCCTTGAATACATGTCCCAGGTGAGCGCCACAGCTGGCGCACTCAATCTCGGTCCGCATGCCGTCGGCATCGGCAATTCGTTTAACAGCCCCTTTTATTTCGTCATCAAAGGCTGGCCAGCCGCAACTGGCATCGAATTTATCGCCCGACCTGTACAGCGGGGCTCCGCACCTTTTACACACATAGGTGCCGGTTTCGCTGAACTTTTCATATTTCCCGGTAAAGGGCGCTTCAGTACCCTTGTGAACGATTACACGCTCCTCCTCAGGAGTTAATGCTTTAAATTTCATGTTTATCTTGGTTTTATTTGAAGTCTGATTCTGACTCTGTGTACACCCGGCAAAGGCGATGAATAAAAATGCGAGGATAAAAATACTATATTTTCCAAACATACAAATTGTATTTAGTCTTAATAAATACGAAAACCGGAACGTTTTATTACATCAGGGAGACAATATTTCGTGAAAAAGGATGGATGGGGCGTGACATACAGCACGTTGTACCGGATGACTGAGGGTGCGGGAGAAGGAGCCGGTCGTGTGAAGGGAGAGGCTATTGGCCACCGGTTGCGGTTCTATTCCCTTTAAGTTTCCTCCCGAAACCTGGCCCAGCATTTGAAATAAAGTCGTAGTTTTGAGCCTTGAAACGGAGAATATGCTCCGAGCCGTGTTTACTTTTGCACTTTGCATTTTGCACTTTGCATTTTGAATTTTGACCTATGAAAAAGATCCTTGGCATGGGCAATGCCCTTGTTGATATTATGATTTCGCTTGAAAGCGACACGATCCTCGATATGCTTGGCCTGCCAAAAGGCAGTATGCAGCTGGTCGACAAGGAGCGGAGCAACAGCGTGCTTTCGGCACTGAAGGATTACCAGAGGAGCGTTTCGGCCGGGGGATCCGCAGCCAATACCATTCACGGGCTTGCCATGCTGGGTGCAAAAACCGGCTATATAGGGGTTATCGGGGAGGATGAACTTGGCGGTTTTTTTGTACGCGACCTCATAAAGGCAGGGGTTGATCCCCATATGATTCACAGCAACCAGGAAACCGGGCGTGCCGTAGCGCTTGTCACACCTGATTCTGAACGCACCTTTGCCACCTTCCTGGGAGCGGCGCTCGAACTTTCGGCCGAACACCTGGGTGCTGCCGGCACCGAACCCGTAACCCAAAGTGCAAC
>JBAXFZ010000519.1:0-2745 GCA_037139685.1 Bacteroidota bacterium | reverse complement strand
CACCTGCAACAGCCATTGATTCGGTTGCAGGCTTTATTGCCAGGCAATTTGAAGTTTATGGGTTGACACCACTGAAAGGATCCTATTTCCAGGATCTTCAATATTGTTATTTCAGCCTTGGAGATGATATTTTCCTGTCGGTGGTGAAGGACCTTGAGACCAAAAACTACGAGCCGGGCAGGGATTATATACCTTACGATTTTTCAGGCAGCAAACCTGCCGAAGGGGAAATCGTCTTTGCAGGTTACGGGATCACCGCACCTGAGTACAATTACGATGATTATAAGAATATTGATGTCCAGGGGAAAATTGTTGCGATTTTGCAGCTGGAGCCCGGGCAAACCGATTCCTCCCAAACCCTTTTCAAAGGCCGGGAGCTGACCCGTTATTCGGGGTTGAAGGAGAAGCAAAGGATGGCCGCCGATCACGGGGCTGCCGGCGTAATGGTCATTTCGGGACCACTAAACTTTTCCTCGCTCAGGCCTGCCGGATTCCGCTGGCCTTCACTCAATGGAAATTCACCTGCCGATACATTGCCGCTCAGGTATTGTGCTGCAGGAAGGGAAAATATCCCCGTTGTTTCAGTCGGAGAATCGCTCATCAATGAACTATTCGGTTGCGCCGATACCCTGCGGCGTCTCCAGCAGCATATTGAACATGATATGCAGCCACATTCGTTTGTAATCCCGGGTAAAACCATTGCAATGAATATCTCCCTGTCTGCCACCCCGGCAGGCGGCAGGAACGTTGTCGGATTTCTCCAGGGATCGGATCCCGTATTAAAAGATGAGGTGGTTGTTGTGGCCGGCCACTATGATCATTCAAGCATAGTACAGGCTGGCAAAACGGAAACCGGTTATTCTCCCGGCAATGCGGGTGAAATGGGTTCGGGGACATGCAGCCTGTTAGCTGTTGCCAGCGCCTTTGGTTCGATGCCCATGGCCCCCAAACGGAGTGTCGTGTTTATAGCTTTTGGCGGTGATGAGAAGAGGTTGCTGGGGTCGGCGACCTATATGCATTATCCGCTGTTGCCGCTCGAAAAAACGGCAGCCATGTTCAACATGGATATGATTTCCGGGAATAACCCCGATTCGCTTGGTATTCTTGGTGCCATGCAGAACCCGGATCTTATGAAGATAATCAGGAAGCAAAATAAATCCTGCGGATTCCTGCTTGCGGAGGGCGATTGTGAAAAAACCGGCCATGCAAGCGACCGGAACAATTTTTCCGCCAGGGGAATCTCCTCCCTGTTTTTCTCAGCAGGATTGTCTGCGAATCTGACCGGTGCAGCCGGCGGTTCTGACGGCGTAAATCCCGAAAAGGCTGCACGTGCGGCCCGCCTGGTATTCCTTACCTCCTGGAGTGTGGCCGGTGAGGGCAGGCACTATAAAATTGTAAAATGAAAGGATGTGGCCGGGAGCTCCATCCAGAACTACCGGTTTATTAAAGCTGGTAAAACCGGAGCAAATGGTTCTGCCACGGCCCCAGTGCGACATAAAGACCGGGATTGTGCATCTCCCCCCCGTTGCGTTCGAAGGTCATGCCGGAAATTGCATCGTTCAAACCCCAGTCTGTACCCGCCAACCCGTTCCCCGGAAGCCTGATATTACCCTGGGCCGGCTTTGCCGAATAGTTAACCACGATCAGGTAACGGTCATCACCATTGTACCAGCTCCAGGCCAGAAGGTTCTTATAGCTTGTATTGTCGCTCCATCCGGTGCTTTCGCAAAGCTCCCAGATTCCATCCTTAAAGACAGGATGATGAATGGCGCCCAGCAAACGCTCAACAAATCCCAGTAAATCGGTATCTACAGGTTCATCAGGCCGGCGCCTGAGAAATACCGGGAGTTTAATTTTCCGTCCTTCAAACTGACCTTCATGGTATAATTTGGCCCCGGGCAGGGTGGATGATATAATAACCGCCGCCCTGTTCTTGCCGGGCTGAAAGGCAACAACGTGCCTCGGCTCATCATGGTTCTCGATGAACCGGATCATCTTTGACTGGTAGGCGAGATCAGCCAGCAGGTGAAGACGGATATCCTCGGCGGTGTCATGTTCAAGACGGTCATACAGGCGCTTGTCATAACAGTAGTCAAATCCCTGTTGCTGGAGCTTCCATTCCAGGTCCCAATAAGCTTCAGCAATAAAGATAAAGTCAGGGTTATTCCGTCTCACCGCAGGTATCAGCTCCTCCCAGTACTCGAATTCGGGCAGTGACCCGGCACGATTGCCCCAGGTTCGTTGGAAAACATCATTTATAAGGAGCATTGCCATATCACAGCGGACTCCGTCGCACTGGCCTGAGATACGGACCACGGTTTCAATTGCCGCTTCGCGCAAACCGGGATGAAATGCGTTCACCTGGAGGACATCCTGCCATGCGGGGTAGTAGGGATCTTTTCCGCAGGCAAAAACATTTTCGCCGATTTGTACAAATGAAACCTGGTCGGCCTGGAAATCTGCATCAGTGCCGCGGATGAAATAATCGGGAAATTCATCAACCCAGGGATGGTCGTGGGCGAGGTGGTTCGGGACGAAATCGAGGATAAGCCTTATCCCCCGCAGGGCAAGCTGGCTGCGGACCTTCGCCAGCCCTTCGTTGCCGCCTAGTTGTTCATCCACCACATATCTCCGCACGCAATAGGGGGATCCGACATTATCGGCAAAACTGAAATCGGACAGTGCCTGCTGAAAATCGGCCAGGTTGCCTGCATGGTGGTTCGAAATGGCGATTCCTGCCGGGCT
>JBAXFZ010000518.1:0-2753 GCA_037139685.1 Bacteroidota bacterium | reverse complement strand
AGAGCGCATGATTCATAATCATGAGGTCACCGGATCATCCCCGGTTCTCGCTACAGCAAGAAAATCGTTCCAAGTAGGGGCGGTTTTTTTTTATTCCTTTTTGTTGTGCAAATGCCGTAACTTTACTAAGGAAAGATGGATTTTTGAAAAAAAAAGGTATGACTGACCACTATGTATACATTCTCTACAGTGTGACCAGAGAACAATATTATACTGGATTTACCCATGACCTCGAGACCAGATTATTCAAACACAACGCTGGGTCAACTCCTTCAACACGGCCAGGTATTCCTTGGAGAATGGTCTATTCTGAGACTTTTAAAAACAAACATGATGCAATTCGAAGGGAAAGTGAGATCAAAAAAAGAAAGAGCCGGATATATATTGAAAAATTAATTGCTCAAATTAGAGTTGTTTAGCGCGTCCCGATTCGTCGGGATTCTCGCTACACTGAAAGACAAGGAGTTAGGAAATTAAAATTTCTTAGCTCCTTTTTTCTTGCCTGATTCTTGCCTGACTTTCGACAATAAACCCATTTTCCCACCATTATTCAAGTAACCTCAACTGGGGGATTTTAGGAAAGGTTGGTAGATTTTCCACTTCTTTCAGACCACTATTAATCGAGAACGATAAATCAGATCGCAAAATAATTCAACCGTTTTGAAATTATGTCCAATTTGATTGGGGTTGAGACAATAATTCCATAGAACGAACAGATAAAAACTATTTTTTGCGCGGTATTAACTGCACATTAAATGATTCAAATCCTATTTTTAAATTTATTTTTAGCCCAAGTCCAATGAAAAATCTGACATTATTTATTCCATCTTCAAATACCGGATTATTTGGATTGTAATAAAGAAAAATTCCCAGGTTGGAAGTGCCATAACCAATTGAAGCGCCTATTTTTGGACTATTAAAATCAACTTTCCCATTTTTGTTGTCATAGTACAATACAGGACCACCAAAAATTCCCATTCTTTCGCCATAGACTCCCAGTAAAATTGGTGTACTGAAATATTTCGACCCGTTCAATATTTTGTTATAAGTAAAACCAGTATTGAGACTCAATAATCTAATTGGTCTTATTTCAACTGTCCCGCCAAAACTGTACTCTCCATAAAATTTGGTTTCATTTGATTTTAAAAAGGATACGTATCCCATTCCTCCTAACTCCGGACCAATTGAGAATTTCATATAGTCAAGATTGTGGCTTCTTGAATACCTGCTTTTTGACTGACTGCAAAATGGCAGAAGGAGAAATAGAAATACAATAAGTGATCTCATTTTTGTTGGGTTAAAATTCTGAAATTGGATAAATACCTGACTGTCATACGAAGTCTTATCTTCTACACATAACCAAAGGAATTTTCAATTTGACTGTTCAATTGTGTTTGATCACCTTTCTAAAGTCAAAGGTTTTTCCTGTATTGAATTTAATCGTGTATAATCCGCTGGGGAAAGAGGAAGTATGAACCACCGAACTTTCTAAAAGCACTCCGGTCGTAATAAGCTGACCTGATGAACTATATATCGCATATTTAATCTCATCCGTATTGCCTTTGTATTCGATGGTAAGATCATCTGATACAGGATTCGGATACACCTTTATTTTCTCGTTGAATTCTAATGATGTTATGCCTGTAACCACATCTTTGATCATATTGGATGGTGCTGAGACGCAACCTTTCTGGGTAACCTGTACGGTGTATTCACCAACAGTTGTAATAGTATAATCCTGAGCGGTAGCCCCACTTATGGGATTATTTTGGTTGTACCATTGATTTCCTGATGTGGCATTTGATGAAAGAATTTTCCCGATTTGTGTAATAATTGGTGTTTCTGGAATTGGGTTGATTATAACCGGAAGTGTTGAAATATCCCCATCCCCGCAATCATTGTGGCCTTTTACGGTAATGTTTCCTGAAACAGTAGATGAACCATAATTAATAGCGATACTGTTTGTGGTACTTGATCCTGTTGCCCCATTTGGTATTGACCATATATATGATGTTGCATCAGTTATTGTCGGTACTGAGTATGAAACGGAATTTTGTCCCTTACATACCGATGTAGATCCTGTAATCGTTCCTGCTTTCGATAGACCTAATTTCAATGAAGAAATTATCGATGTGCCATTTGGCGTATATTTCCCATCTCCCAGTGAATAGGTTAAGCAGTTAATAACTTGTTCTGTTCCGGAGGCTTTTTGCCAAATTCTATAGTTAAATTGTTCCCCGGTTTTAATACCATCAATTGCTGGTGTGAGAGGATTATCTCCCCATACTGTAATTTCCAAATCTTTGTTATTCCAGATCTCACTTCCGACACATAATCCTTGGGGTGTAAAAACCCCGATCTCATCACCGATTTGAAATAGTTGGTTTGTTGAGTTAACAGGAATTTTGATAACTGCACTAATACCGGTATTAATTGAAAAACTGTAAGCCTTTGTTGTGAAATTCCAAATATCTGACCAGCTACTTTCTTCTTCATTATAAATAGTACTTACGCGCCAGAAATATTGGGTTCTTGGATTTAACGTACTTAATTGGATTGAAGGGAAATTTACCAAACTATCAATAACGGTTGCCTTAAAATCTTCCGATTTTGAGACTTGAATTCTGTACTTCGTGTAATTGCCAGATGTCCATTCGAATTTGGTTTGTGTGGCAACTGTATAATTTTCGTTTAATGGACCGGATAAAGATGGGGCTATCGTATGATATGTGAGCCATTTTATTGCATTAATA
>JBAXFZ010000517.1:0-2757 GCA_037139685.1 Bacteroidota bacterium | reverse complement strand
CATCGCCCATATGGCAGTCCTTGTCCCGATGATCCTCATCGAGGTCCCGTTTTCCAAGTGGTCGCACCTCGCCTACCGGCCTTTCGCTGTATATTTTCAGCAGCTGAAGAAAAACAGTTTGCCAAGGAATGGTAAAATGGCTGAAAAAATCTGAAATTATGGAAGAACCGAGGATTGGTGTTTACATTTGCTGGTGCGGAACAAACATCGCCAAAATGGTTGATGTTGAATCTGTTGCCGCTGAGGTCACGAACCTGCAGGATGTGGTGCTTGCCAAGACCTATAAATATATGTGTTCCGACCCGGGGCAGGATCTGATCATCAAAGATATAAAGGGATACCGGCTGAACAGGATTGTCGTTGCAGCCTGTTCCCCCAGGATTCATGAGCTTACCTTCCGCAAGGCATGCGAAAAGGCCGGGATCAATGGCTACCTTTTCGAGATGGCCAATATCAGGGAACAGGATTCGTGGGTCCATACCGACCGGACCGAGGCAACAAAAAAGGCGGTCGACCTTGTGGTGGCAGCCATCCGGCGGGTCCGCCATCATCAGCCGCTCGAAAAGCGTTTCGTTCAGGTCGACCCTGCAACCATGATCATCGGCGGGGGAATATCAGGGATGACCGCCGCCCTGGAAATAGCCGATGCCGGCAAAAAGGTTTACCTCGTCGAAAGCTCCGACAGGCTGGGGGGGCATGTTGCAAAATTCGACCTTACCTTTCCGCACCTATCCAGCGCCAGGCAACTCATCCACCCGGTGATTCACCGGGTCGTGCATCATGAGAACATCACTGTTTTCCTGCAATCCGGGATAAAAGAGGTAACCGGTTACATCGGCAACTTCAAATCAATCCTAAAACGTCCAGGCTTGGAAGATGTCGAGCTGCGCTTTGGAAACATAATAGCAGCCGTTGGCTTAAAACCTTTTGATCCTTCAAAAATCGAGGAATACGGTTATGGAAAATTTCCGGATGTGGTGACATCCATGGAGTTTGAAGAGATGCTGGCAGAGGGTAAGATCCTGACCAAATATGGCAAGGAACCACGCAATATCGCCATCATACACTGCGTCGGCAGCCGGAATAAAAAATACCATGAATATTGTTCACGGACCTGCTGCATGGTGGCGCTCAAATATGTGCACCAGATCAGGGCTGCCCTGCCCGATGCCAACATATTCGAGGTCTATGCCGACATGCGCGCCTATGGCAAGGGACATGAGGAATTTTATGCAATGACCACGCACAAACAGATTATTTTCCTCATGTTCGACCAGCAGGAAAAGCTCCCGGTCATCAGGCAGGCCGACCGGTCCGACAACTGCAACATGATCATCGAAATGGATGAAAAACTGTCGGGTGAGTCGATCGAAGTGCCGGTTGACATGGTTGTGCTCATGGTCAACATGGAGGCCCATGACAATGTGAAGGAGGTCGTGAGATCAATTGGGGTAAGCCTATGCGGGAACCAGTTTTTCATTGAGAAGCATCCTAAGCTGGATCCCGTTGCCACGACAACTGGGGGCGTTTACATAGTAGGTACTTGCCAGGGGCCGAAGGACATTCCCGACTCGGTTGCCCAGGCCAGGGCAGCCGCTGCCAGGATACTGGCAACCATCTCGCAGGGTTCGGTCCCCGTTGAGGTAACCACCGCAATGGTAGAACAATCGTTGTGCTGCGGCTGCCAGACATGTATCAGCGTTTGCCCCTACACCGCGATCTCCTATGACGAAAACAAAAAGGTCTCAGCCGTCAACGAGGTGCTTTGCAAGGGTTGCGGAACATGTGGTTCGGCCTGCCCCTCGGGCGCCATCACCAGCAAACATTTCACCGACCTGCAGATCCTTTCCGAGATAGAGGGTATCCTGTCAATGTCCTATTAAACCAAAGGCCCATGAACTACAAACCAACCATTGTGGCATTTCTTTGCAACTGGTGTGCCTATACCGGCGCCGACCTTGCCGGCACATCCAGGCTCCGCTATGCCCCCAATATCAGGATCATAAGGGTGATGTGTTCAGGCAGAATTGAACCAACCTTTGTCCTGAAAGCATTTCAGCAGGGAGCCGACGGCGTGCTGATCTGCGGCTGCCATCCCGGTGATTGCCATTACCATGAAGGAAATTACAAGTGCCTGCGCAGGTTTAAGCTGCTCCAGAAATTCGTCCAGCAGATGGGTATTGAAAAGGAGCGACTGCAGCTTGAATGGATTAGCGCCAGCGAAGGGAAACAGTTTGCCGAGCTGGTCAATTCTATGACCAGGACCCTGCTGACCCTTGGCCCGGGAAAAGCAAAACAAATACAGGAACTTCAATATAAAAATCCATGACGATGTCATCCGAACAATCAAAACCCAAGCTGAAACTTGCAATCTACTGGGGATCTGCCTGCGGCGGCTGCTGTGTATCGGTGCTCGACACCCACGAAAAACTGCTCGATATCGTGGCTGCGGCCGACCCTGTATTCTGGCCTATTGCACTTGATACCAAGTACCGGGATGTTGAAAATATGGCCGACAAATCTATCGATATCACCCTGTTCAACGGGGCGGTAAGGAACAGCGAGAACCTGCACATGGCCAGGGTGTTGAGACAAAAATCCAGGATACTGGTTGCCTATGGGTCATGCGCCTATATGGGCGGGATTCCGGGACTGGCCAATTTTTCCACGAGGGATGAGATTTTTGCACGTGTCTACGGGGAATGCGAATCAACTTCGAATCCCGGGAAAATCTTACCCCAAACCGAATGCAAGGGC
>JBAXFZ010000516.1:0-2761 GCA_037139685.1 Bacteroidota bacterium | reverse complement strand
CTATATGAATTGTTATTGCAAATAAGACCTCCTACACTGAATTCTATTCATATATATAATCCGAAAACAAAATTTCTATATATTCTCAAACTTCCAATAAATAGACAATTGTGTTAATACTCAAATTATTTCAAAATTGCTTTCAGCATTTTATTTCAATAAAGAGCTACAAGAAAACTACAGCTAAATAATTTTAATTTACAGACATGGCAACAAATTCAAAGTATGTAAACACCAGGATATTTTCGGGCGATGCAACAGACTTTACTTATCCTGAATCCCAATTACCGGAAATTAATAACAAAAAGAACTGGGGTCTCGCTTTTTCCGGAGGAGGAACCCGTTCTGCATCTCTCACCTTAGGGCAATTAAGAGCTTTAAAGCAACTCGGTATACTTGAGCAGTTCAAGTATTGTTCCTCAGTTTCTGGTGGCACATGGGGATTAACGCCATTTATTTTCCTGGATAGTTCAATAGAAGATGATGAATTTTTAGGACCTTATAAAGATCCTCAATCTTTGACTCTTAATGATTTGAAGGTGGACAACAATAAATCAATGGCATCAGCAATTTCCCGCTCAACACTCATCAAAGATCTGTTTAAAAATTTTGGGGCGGGAGATGAAATGTTTTCACGAATAATTGGTGATATTTTCTTGAAACCATTCCTCCTGAATGAAAACATATTTTTTACCCTGAATGATTCAACCCTTGATCAGATATTACATAATAATGACCATTTAACCCAAAATGATTTCTATACGGTTTCACATAAAGATCGGCCGTTTCTGATTGTCAATACTACAATCTTAAGAAACATAGATTTAAGAATTCCATTTGAAATTACTCCCTTATATTGCGGAATACGAAAATTATATGAAAATGCCGGTTCCGAGCAGAAACTGGATATCGGTGGTGGATTTGTTGAGCCTCATGGATTTGACTCAGATGCACCGGATAATATAACCACACAACCTTATAAGGTGAGGTTAAACAGGAAAAGGTTAAGCATTTCGGATATGCTTGGTTCAAGCGGGGCAGCACCAGCAGATATTTTCAGAAGATTTATTCCCTTTTTGCACATATTCCCGAATTTCGAATATTGGTCGCCTATTGCAAAAGGGAAAAAACTTAAAGAAAAAGGATATGATTTCGGTGACGGAGGCTTACTCGAAAACTTAGGAATTATGCCTTTACTCAGAAGAAAAGTTGATAAAATCATTGTTTTTGTAAACGGGGAAACGCCAATTGAAAAACTGGAAAATGGCGATTTCAGCATTTCAGATTCTATACCGGCTTTGTTTAAGACACTCAAAAATCAATATGGTGATAAAGATTTTGATACAAACATTGTACTTGATAATTCCTCAAATGAGTATCAATCGCTAGCGGAAGGATTGATCCAAAAACAAATTTCAGGAATGCCCACCATTTATATTGGTAAATATAAAGTGAACGCCAATACGCATCACGATATTGAAGGTGGATGGAGTGTAAATATTTGTTGGGTATATAATTCAAGACCCTATAAATGGTAGGAGCAATTACAATATGAAATCAAGAATAGTCTGGTAAATAATGAATATGGAGAGAAATTTCCTTATTTTAAAACATTTGAGCAAAACTTCCCGCATCTTATAGACCTTAGCCTTGAGCAAACTCAACTGGCTTCGCAACTGGCTTCGTGGATGCTGATTGAATCAAAGACCGAAATATTGGAATTCTTAAATATGTAATGTAAATATGAACTTTGACAAAGGAAATTTTAAAAATGACTCTTTTGTGCTATTGTGCAAAGGGACATTTGAGTTGTAATTTTGATAATATTAAACCTATAATATTCAAAGTAAGGATTGTAGTATACATGAATTTCTGAAGAATTAAGTAAATCAGTGGCATTATTCTGAGGAAAGCAAATAACCAACTTCAATATAAATCATAAAACCATACGGGTATGAAACGATTTATCTCTTCCAATTTTAAAGGTATTTGTACTATCGATAACGATTTCGAAGAAGCCCTCATCAGGATGAATGATATTGCGCAGAAGTACAATATCACCGTGTTGGTGAACTCCTCGTATCGTGTCGATGCTGTTGTACCGGGTGCCATTGTTACCCCTGCCACCCACAGCAATCATATGATTGGCCATGCCATCGACTGCAACCTGGAGCTTAATGGCATCTTATACAATTCAGTTAAGATGCAGACCGACACGGGTATAGTAAAACAATTTATCAACGAGGTAAAGGCAACCGGCCTGCGCTGGGGCGGCGACTTTGGCAAACCCGATCCCGTTCATTTCGACGATGGACTGAATATTAAGAATATGGCACTTTGGACAGCGAAGTATAATGAAATGCATGGTGTGAAAGCATGATAAATCAATCCTGGAACTTGCGGCAGGCAAGGGCAATCATAGTTTATTAAGGGGTTTGAATCAAAGAAAGTGTTTTAACGCAAGGACGCAAAGGAGACGCAAAGGCAGAAATTGTGAGACGGATATAAACCATCAATAGAAATAGCACTTTTGCACTATTGCGGAGGACATAGTAAAAAATTAATTTTGAGTTGCCTTATAAATGTAGCATCTTAGCATGTATTAACTGCACTATTCTATTTTAATTTCTAGGTATTACTACAATTTCCATTTCTAAGATACCTTTCCGGATACATAACTTAAGCTCTTAAAATTAGTTCACTTTTGATTATCAGTTCACTCTGCAAGCTTCATTTCTCAAAAGAAGATCGGGTACCATTT
>JBAXFZ010000515.1:0-2761 GCA_037139685.1 Bacteroidota bacterium | reverse complement strand
CGGCGAACGTCCATCGTCATCGACGAGCGCGGCCTGAAGGTCAGCGACGGCACCAACAGTGATTCGATCACCAAAACCGCCTGCATCAACGTATCATCGTATCCCTCTTCCATGTCGCTTGATTTTGAGTCGCTGGCCAACTTTACCCTGTCGTTCGCCCCGTGGACCGTGATCGATGTCAAGGGGGGAAATACATATGGAATTCCGGGCATCACCTTCCCGAACATCTATTACCCGATGTCGTACATCTGCTTTAACCCGGCCCAGACCATTCCCCCGCTGACGATCATGCAGCCCCATTCGGGACAAAAACTCGGCTGCTGCTTCTCCTCGGTACCCTCGGTGCCTCCCCTGCCTGCAACCACACCAAACGACAAGTGGCTGATTTCTCCTAAAATGAGCCTTGGGATAAACGCCAGGATTGAATTCTGGGTCAAGTCTTACAATACCCAGTATGGCAATGAAATGTACAATGTGTCAGTCTCAACCACCGATCTCAATCCTTCAAGTTTTGTTCCCCTGACCACAACCCCTGAGGCCTCGCCGGCCGACTGGACCCTTAGGAGCTATAACCTGTCGGCCTATACAGGTCAGAATGTTTACATTGGGATCCAGTGCGTTACGAACGACGGTTTTATCTTTATGCTCGATGACATCTCCATTACCTCCACGCTTGGGGTAGATGAACGGCCGCCGTTGGACAGGATCATGATCTGCCCGAACCCGGCCGGTGATCATGTGACCCTGAAATGCGGAATAAAAAGTCAGTATGGTCTGAGAATTAACCTGGTCAGCATGCTGGGGGACAGGATCAGATCATGGAATTCTGCTGATTTTTCAGGAACTTTGACACTCGATACCCATGATATTCCCGGCGGGATGTACATCCTTCGTATTTGGGACGGGACCGGCAAGGTCGATCGTAAAATATCAATAATCAATTAATATAAACATCACGGTATGAAAAGAACCCTGCGCCTTTCGATTGTATTAATCACAGCTTTTTATTTTTTATCTCCCTGCCTGGTTAGGGCCCAGCTAAGCCAGGGAGGCCTGCCGCGAAGTTTTTCACTTGCCATGGCATCCGACACAACCGGCATGGTAAACATTACACCTCCGGCCACGGATATGCTGCAACGTGAAGATGAACAAACTCCCGTGCCATACCGTTTCGCACTGAATATCCCTGTCGACATCAGCACCGGCACTTCGGGAAAGTGGATGAAGGCGCCTGACGGCACCAATGTCTGGCGGTTGAGCCTGAAATCAACGGGGGCCCTGGCCATTACACTCTATTTCGATCGCTTCCGCCTGGCCGAAGGGGGAAAACTCTTTGTTTACAATCCCCGGCGCACGCAGCTTATTGGTGCTTTTACATCCCTCAACAACAACAGCCTGTCGACCTTTGCTACCGCCCTGATATATGGCGACCAGCTGACGATCGAATACAATGCCGCCGACGGGGTTGCCTCTCCGGTAATGCATATTTCGGAGGTTTCCTATGCCTACAGGGGCATTTCCGATTTTTCGGGGCTGAAAACCGGTTTTGGCGGCTCCGGGAAATGCGAGGTAAATGTCAACTGCGACGAGGGCAGTAACTGGCAGAAGGAAAAAAGGGGAGTCGCCAGGGTACAGGTTAAACGGGGTGCTACGAATGTATGGTGCACGGGTTCAATGGTCAATAACACGATGAACGACGGGAAACCATACTTTTTGACGGCCGATCATTGTGGAAATCAATCAACTGCGACTGACCTGAGCCAATGGATTTTTTATTTCAATTATGAAGGCACCGCCTGCCCCAATCCGGGAACCGAACCTGCATTGCATTCGCTTACAGGCGCATCCATGAAAGCACATGGCGGCAACAGCGGCACCACCGGCTCCGATTTTTACCTGGTCCTGCTGCAATCAACCGTACCAACCTCCTATAATGTCTATTACAACGGCTGGAGCAGGGAGACAACCGAACCAAGCATGTCCGGTGTCGGTATCCACCATCCTGCAGGGGATATTAAGAAAGTTTCAACCTACACGGTTCCGCTCCAGCAGTCAAACTGGAATGGCGGTATCCATGTGTCGCACTGGCTTGTAACCTGGTCGGGGACTCCCAACGGCCACGGAACAACCGAAGGGGGCTCCTCGGGATCGCCCCTGTTCGACAGCCAGTGAAGGCTGGTTGGTACGCTTACAGGAGGGCAGTCCTCCTGCGATTCGGCTAACCTCAATTCTCCCGATTATTATGGACAGTTTGCCTATCATTGGGATAAAAACGGCACCGATTCATCCAGCGTATTGAAATACTGGCTCGACCCGGGAAATACGGGTGCGATGACACTGAACGGTTGGGCGCTTTCGGTTGATGAGGCCAAACTGGCCGACTGGCTTACCCTTTATCCGAACCCGGTAACCGATAAGTTATATTTAAAAATAAATGAGTCGCCCGGCAAAGACCTTCAGGTGACGATCCTCGATCTCTGGGGCAAGGTGGTTCGACAAGGCGGTGCGGAGAATGTTGCCGGCCCTGTTTACCAGCTTGACATGTCGGCCGTCCCCTGTGGCATGTACATGGTGAAGGTTTCGGATGGGAACAGGGAGGTTATCAGGAAAACCATCAAACAATAAAATGCAGGCAATGCAAACAATGCAAACAATGCAGGCAATGCAGGCAATGCAAACAATGCAGGCAATGCAAACAATGCAGGCAATGCAAACAATGCAGGCAATGCAAACAATGCAGGCAATGCAAACAATGCAGGCA
>JBAXFZ010000514.1:0-2762 GCA_037139685.1 Bacteroidota bacterium | reverse complement strand
ACCCCCTGGGGGTCGGTCTGGCCGTCGGGCCCTTTCTTGTGGTAGGCCTTGATGGTTTTGCTCACACCGGCAGTATCGGTCAATGTAATGATGATAAATGGCTGAGAGGCGAGAATGGAGTCCTTGCGGGCTTTATCCATGTCGTTTAACAATGCCTCATAGTTAAGGTTTCTGAACCCTGATAAAAAGTTCAGAAGTTTCAGCGTGTCATAATCCACAATGGGGCTGTGGTCGGTTAATGAGGAAATGGTAAACTGGTTCCTGCCGTTGTTTTTGACTTCATATGAATATTCAGGCTCGGCCGGGATTTCAACCTTTACCCTTGCAATTTCAGGGATGGGCTTTTTAAAAATATTATAATCTCTCCAGTATTTCTCAATCGGGCTGTATCTTGGAGATACAAAGCCTCTGAACCCGGGCAGGAATATGATGTAAGGCTCCGAAGAACTCTCCATCAGCATGAAACAGCCGAGGTTGTTTTGCGTGGCTCCCCCTACATAGTAAACCTTTGTAAGCTTTTCATGCGGGAACCAGCGGATGAAACCAAAAAGGTCGATACGGTAAACCCACTGGTATGTTTCAACCTTAACGGCATTCACGGCCAGTTCCTTCACAATGTTGTTATGGGCTGCCTTTGCAACCGGCTGCTGGACTTCGAGTCCTACCATCGTTTTGAGAAGCAGTTCAACAGATTGCTTTTGTGCGGGGTATTTGCCATTCACCAACCATTTGCCAAGTGAGGCTTTAGAGAGTGTGACGCTGTTGTTGTTTTTATCCGACAGGAAAATCTTCGTCACATTTGATGAATCACTGAGCGTGAAATCACTTAATGAGCGCCTGAATGTATTTTGTGACCGGGTGAGCCAGAGTGCCGCCGCAATAATCGCCAGAATAGCGAATGTAATTAAAATAGATCTGTTATTTTTCATAAGGAGTACTATCGGACAGAACCTGAAAATGCACGTTTACGAATCTGGAATTTAGTGATCCCTAAACAGCTGATCAGGAATATCGGGAGTAAAATGTTGATGAGTTGCCAGAAGAGACGTTGTTTGGTAATCTTTGAAGAGTCGAGCATCCTGAGTTTGAGTTCGCGCGAACGGACGGAAATGAGCCCCGAGTCATCACACAGGTAATTGACGGCATTGAGCACCAGGTCCTTGTTGCCGAAGGTTTGCCGGGTATATTGATCATAACCCAGTGGCAGCGGGTAACCTTTGGAATAGTGAAACTGGTTCTTTACAAGATCGCCATCGGCCATCACGATCATCTTGGTGGGCTTGCTTTTCGGCTTGTAGCCCAGGTTAGGATCTTCTGAAACCTCGGGGGGGATCCTGTAAAGGAATGATGAGGTGAAGGTTCCTTCCAGCAGGACGGCAACCGGGAAGGGACCCTGGCTGAAGGCTCGTTCATTGGGCTGCTTCCTGACGATCTCGAGGTCGATCAGGGCAGGAACCGTAATTGTGCGTGAATAGGGTGAGGTTTTAAGCAGGTAGGTCTTCTTCACCCCGGGGGCGGTAACAGTATCCAGGGTGCTGATAAATTCGGTCTTTATGGCATTCAGACCGTTTACGATCGGATGGTTGGCCGATGGCATAAGTACAGGGAAAAAGTACCATGTAAAATAGTCAAACTGTGGCTGGTCCCCGATCTGGCCTGTCTTTATAGGAATCTTGAGTGCGGTCAGATCCTGGACGAGGTTGGTATTCAACCGCACCCCGTAATTGAAGAGCATATCCTCCAGGTTGATGTCATTCGGGATCCCCATGGTTGTGTTGACCTTTATACTGTCCATGCTTGCGAAAACGGGGTCGATCAGCCACAGCACTTTTCCGCCGCGCATCACAAACTGGTCAATGAGGAACTTGTCGCGTTCGTCGAAGGGAATTGTGGGTTTGGCAATGATAATCGCACGGAACTTGTTGACAAGAACATCGTGGGCCGTATCTGTTTTAAGCCGGATTGCCAGGCTGCTTATCTTGTGTTTGATTTCAACCCGCTCAACATCATAAAACTCGGCGAGTGAATTCTGAAGTTCATAGGTCTCCATCTGGGTTAGTTCGCCTTGCCCGTCGATGATGGCGACCCTGGGTTTTATGGGGGTGGTGAGGTTTTTTATCGCGCTTGCCAGGTTGTATTCAAGGGTTTGAATGGAATTGTTAAGCACTTTGTTGGATTCTTCCTGCAACTGTGCCATCAGCAATTGTTGCGGGATTTGCTTGCCGTGATAGGAGACAATTGCTCCCGGGAAGATAATGATCTGGGAGGAGGCCCCTTTCTTGTTTACCCGAAGGTCGGTAGGTTGCAGGCCACTCTGGGCCAGCAGCCGGTAGGCGTCGTTACGGTCCTTGGCGTTTGGATTTTCAGAAGGATCAACAAACTCGTACTGGATGTTTTTGCTGTAAACCCTGAATTCATCAAGCATCTCCCTGGTTTCATTCGATAGCCGCTGAAATCCTGACGGCAGGTCGCCTGCCAGGTAAACTTTGAAAAAAACCACATCGTTGAGTTTTTTCAGGAGAGCCTTGGTAGCCGGGGAAAGCGAATAGCGTTTCTCAGATGTAAGATCAACCCTGGTAAAAACAAATGAGGCAATGATGTTGAGCAACACGATAATTGCAATTCCCAGGACCAGTCCCGTGATATTTCCGCGCTTGATGTTTCTTTTTTTATCGGCCATTTTACATTACCATTTTCTGCTCTCCAGCGACAACTTGGTCAGGAGGATAAAGAGTGCCGTTACGCTTAAAAAATAGATCAGG
>JBAXFZ010000513.1:0-2769 GCA_037139685.1 Bacteroidota bacterium | reverse complement strand
CCTGGATGAACTGGACAGGGTTAAACCCCTGATCATGGAGAATATCGGGTTTGCAAGCCTGGTGCGCGGTTCCGATGATGACTTCAGGCATATCTTTTCAGCCGTGGATGGCAGGGCCGCCTTTGCCCATGTTCAGCAGTGCGGCTGCCCGATGCTGGCATACACCCGCAACAGCGACGGTGTTGAGTTCCTGGCACCCGGCTGCCATCTGAGTCTCCCGGTGCCGCCCATCGATCCTGTGAGCACCATTGGCGCCGGGGATGCCTTCAATGCAGGAATTATTTATGCCATCCTGTTACACACCCCACTTCCTCAGGAATCCTCCTCCCTGTCAGGGTTGCCATGGCAGCTTATCCTGGAAGCGGCCATCCGCTTTTCGGAAGATGTGTGCATGAGCCTCGACAACTATATTTCACCGGAATTTGCAAAAACCCTGAATCCTTCGAATCCTGTCTGATACCTTCCCCAATAAATCCCAATGGCCCGCGGAATTTACACCATATTGCTCCTTATCCTCTCCAACACCTTCATGACCTTTGCCTGGTACGGCCACCTGAAATTCAGGGAGATGAACTGGTTCCAGAACCTTGGGCTGATCAGCATCGTGCTTATCAGCTGGGGCATTGCGCTCTTTGAATACTTCTTCCAGGTTCCGGCCAACCGGCTGGGCTACCGCGAATTCGGGGGCCCTTTCTCACTGGTCGAGCTTAAGGTGATCCAGGAGGTTATTACCCTCATTGTTTTCACCCTCTTTACAATCGTTTTTTTCAAAACCGAATCGCTTCGCCTGAACCAGTTTATTGGCTTTTTCTTCTTAATCTTAGCCGTTTATTTTATCTTTAAAAAATAGGGTATGAAAGCAACAAAAGCGTCGATCGATCTGTTTCTTGCGTCACGTAAACTGGCAGTAGCCGGTGTTTCGAGAGATCCAAAGAAGTTCGGGCACCAGGTATTCAAACAACTCAAAGAAAAGGGGTACGAAGTTTACCCGGTCAACCCGCAGGCCGATTTCATCGACGGAACCCCCTGTTTTCGCAGCGTAAGCTCCCTGCCGGTAAATGTTCACAGCCTGGTGATCGTCACACCTAAAAAACAGACGAAGGAGATTGTGGCCGAGGCCATTTCAAAGGGGATCGACAGCATCTGGATCCAGCAGATGTCGGACACCCCGGAGGCCATCGAACTCACCCGGACCCACCCGGTGAACCTGGTCACGGGCGAATGCATCCTTATGCACACCGACCCGGTCACAGGTTTTCATAAATTCCACAGGAACATCAGGCGTTTCTTCGGCCGGATGCCGAAATAGGTGCAGGACGGGCTTCCTTCGCCAGGGCCAAAACAGGGTCGGTGTTTGAGGCAGAATCCTTAGAGCCCTCCCGGCCCGCTGACGCGGTGCGTCGTATAATACCCCTGGGTGACCAGCAGGAAGAAGAGCAGTCCCGCGGCACAAATCCCCGAACAGACGAGGAAGGCCGCTGCCATCGTAAAGTATTGTGAAATAACCCCCACGAGGATCATCCCCAGCCCCATCCCTATATCAACTGCAATAAACAGCGTTGAGCTTGCCGCTCCCCTGCGGGAGGCCGGCACCAGGTTGTTGGTCAGGGTTTGGAATGTGGGGAAGACCACCCCGTTGCCAAACCCCAGGATGACCGCTGCCAGGTAGAAACCCGCCTGGTTCTGGCACAGCGCCAGCAGGGGGAAGCCGGTGATCAGCAGGGAGAGGCAGAGGATCATGATGCGCCTGGGGCCGTTCCGGTCGAGCGACCTGCCCGAGGTAAACCGCGAGCTGATGATGCCCAGCGCATAGATGAGGAAAAACCCCGAGGGGTTGCGGATCCCGATTTCGTGCCCGTACAGCGCCACAAAAGAGATCAGGCCCCCGTAGGTCAGCATGATGATCAGCACGTTGAGCGATGGAATGACCGTACGGCTCTCAAGCAGGCCGGCCCACCTGAATTCCATGCTGGCCCTGGGCGTGTAGTACCGGTGGTAGCGCAGCGAGGCGGCCAGCCCAAGGCTGACAAGGCTGATCAGACATCCGCCAAGAAACATGGCCGTGTAGCCGCCCTGTTGGAAGATGAAGGTGCCCACAAGCGGCCCCAGCGCCATTCCTGCGGTGGTGGAGACTCCGAAGAACCCGAAACCCTCGCCGCGTTTGTTTTCGGGGATGACATCGCCCGCCATGGTCGAATTCGAGGTGGTTGTGAGTCCCCAGGTAAAGCCGTGTGCAAAACGGATAAAGGCCATGACCAGCAGGGAGGTAGCAAACAGGTAGGTGTTGAAGATCAGGGCATATACGAGCAGGGAGGCCAGGAAAATGGTTTTCCTGCCGAATTTATCGAGGCCGAAGCCGCAGAACGGCCGGATCATGATGGCCGCGATGACGTAGCAGGCCAGCACCATTCCCACCATGCCGGAGGAGGCGTGCAGCTCCTTTGAAATATAGACCGGGATGGTGGATATGAGCGAATAGTAGGCGCAGCACATTAAAAAATTGGAGATGGTCAGCAGGGTAAAATCCCTGTTCCACACTTTTTCGTTCATGGTCGTTTTGCAGTAGTTGTGAGTCCGGGCAGCCAGGCTGGCAAAGAGTGGTGCAAAATTATAAATTTTCAGCGTAAACAGCAGAATCGCATCCTTAAGTTTGGTTGTAATGAAAATTATTAGTTTGGTTGTAATGAAAATTAGATTACCTTTGCACCCTCAAACGAGGGAGCATAGCTCAGCCGGTTCAGAGCATCTGCCTTACAAGCAGAGGGTCAC
>JBAXFZ010000512.1:0-2780 GCA_037139685.1 Bacteroidota bacterium | reverse complement strand
CAACACCCAGTTTCTCATTTAGTTTGGCCTGGATGTCAATATCGGAAATGATCCCAAATCCTTCGGATTTCAATGCATCCGTTACCTTCTCAATTGCAGCTTCAAACGAAACTGTACATATTGTACTGAAATAATAATCCATTGGAGTGAATTTTAAATATTAAAGCAGCCTGGTTTAACAGGCACACGGACGATTGATAATAAAATAGCCCAGGAAACTGCCCATGGCAATGCTTGCATAGGGATTCCCGGTAATGGCGCATGTTCCTGAAGCACAACCGATAAAATGGTAGTATAAAAAACCTCCCAGCCCGCCTGAAACGGTAAACAGGATTGTTTTCCATAAATCCCGGGTTTTGAGCCTCTCTTTAAACGGTAATGAATCTTTTGGTGTGTTGCAGCTATCCGGCATATTTTCAGGTTAAATGGGTTTTGTTTATTCGCCTTGTTGAAAAGTTAAAAAAAGCAGTGTATTAAAGACCAATGCAAAGAAACAAAAAAAATATGATATTGGTGATATTTATGTGCTAAATCGCAAGAATATTTTAGATATATATACATATGTTTATATATCAATTCAATATCAATGCATCATTTCACGGAAAACACTTCAAATATTGAACTGAGGATTTAAAACCCGGGCAAAATTAGCGGAAGGTTATTGACAGTATTCAATTAACGACAACAGGCAGGTTCTCATCTGTCCACCGGGCGATTCCGCCACCCAGGTTTTTAATCGATTTAAAGCCCATTTTCTTCATCATCGAAGCAGCCCCGGAGCTCCTGTGGCCCGAATGGCAATAGACCAGGTAGCTCCTGTTTTTATCCAGCTTGCCGATGTTGGCCTCGAATTCATCGGATTGGAAATCAATGTTTATGGCACCTGCAATGTGCCCTGAAGAAAATTCTTCCGCAGTGCGAACGTCAATTATCGTAATAGCAGGGTTGCTGGTTTTTTCTCCGGTCATCTTAAAAGCTTCGGCAGGGCTGACATCCTGCACAACTCCCGTATCGCGGCTGCATTGAGGCAGGAAATTGAGAAATAAATAGGCAAAAAAGAGATAATAAATATTGCTGGTTTTTTTCATGACCGGGAAATTATTGATGAATTCGGTTTAGGGAGACAAAAGTATGATATTTCCCCCCGGATTTCGCTAAAAGCTTATTGATATATAAATATATTAATATATCAATACGTATTTTGCAAATCAGGTCCCGAACCATGATCATGTACCAGGTAACGCAAGAATCTGCATAAAAAAAGCCGTCTCGGAACCGGACGGCTTTTCATAGAAATTCTGCCTTAATTTAACGAGGCTGGAAATGAAGTGACTTATCCCATTCTGACTACAAGGTCGGCCAACCGTGAAGAATAGCCCGATTCATTGTCGTACCAGGCAATAACCTTAACCAGGTTTCCGCCAAGAACTTTTGTCAGTTCAGAATCGTAAATGGATGAATGGGGGTTCCCGATAATATCGCAACTCACCAGGGGTTCGTCGAGGTACTGGAGGATTCCCTTCATTGGTCCGTTGGCTGCGGTTTTCATCGCGGCATGGATTTCATCCTTGGTGACATTGCGGCTAAGTTCGCAGGTAAGGTCAACAAGCGAACCATCAGGGGTCGGAACGCGGACGGCAAAACCGTCCATCTTGCCTTCAAGGGCGGGAATTACAAGCCCGATGGCTTTTGCCGCACCTGTTTTGGTAGGAATGATCGAAACTGCAGCGGCACGTGCCCTGCGGAGATCCTTATGCGGTGCATCCAGGATGATCTGGTCGTTGGTGTAGCTGTGAATAGTGTTCATCAGCCCTTTCTGAATGCCAAAACTGTCGTTCAGTACCTTGGCGATGGGGCCCAGGCAGTTTGTGGTACAGGATGCATTTGAGATCAGTTTCATTTCGGATGTCAGGGTGTCATCATTCACACCCAGTACGATGGTGGCGTCCACATCGTCTTTATTATCGGAAGGGACAGATAACAAAACTTTTTTTGCCCCTGCGGTAAGATGTTTGCTCATTTTTTCGCGGGTACGGAAGATGCCCGTGCATTCCACTACGATATCAACACCGAGGGCAGCCCATGGCAGGTTGGCCGGGTCTCTCTCGGCCATCACCTTAAACCTGTTTCCGTTGACGATCATGCTGTCGCCATCAACGGCAACCTCGCCCTGGAAAGTTCCGTGGACAGAGTCATATTTAAAAAGATGAGCCAGGGTCTTGGCATCGGTAAGGTCGTTAATTGCCACAACCTCAACATTTTTTTTCGCTAATAGTGCACGGTAGGTGAGGCGTCCGATGCGCCCGAATCCGTTAATTCCAACCTTGATTGTTCCCATAATAGTTCAGTTTTTATTTATAATAAACTTAATCCAAATCAATTTGCAAAATTACGGATTTAAACATTATTAAAAAACCTGTTTGGTTTCATCCTGCCAAATAATTATAAACAACTGCTCCCTTCACCAGCTGCCCGACCGGGGTGCAGCATGACGGCAGACCCTTTCACCCCGATCTTTCGAAAAAATACCGCCCCTGGGATCGGAAAGGTGCCTTAGTTTAAATAATTAACGTAATTTTGCAAGGGCACTTCCCGTCAATCTCACTTTTAATGTCAAAAACAAAATATATTTTCGTCACAGGTGGCGTCACCTCGTCATTGGGAAAAGGAATTATCTCCTCATCCATTGCCAAACTACTTGTTGCCCGTGGGTTTTCAGTGACCATCCAAAAGCTTGATCCCTATATCAACATTGATCCCGGGACCCTTAACACATATGA
>JBAXFZ010000511.1:0-2800 GCA_037139685.1 Bacteroidota bacterium | reverse complement strand
AGTGCCGTAAAGGCGGCTATATCGCCTGTTCCGCTGGCGGCAAGACCGATGGATGCATTGTTGTTTGTCCATGTATAAACAGCTCCCGGGACATCCGATGAAAAATGGACCAGCGCTGTTTGTGCATTATGGCAGATTGCCTGGTTTGCCACCGGGTTGATCGTTGGCACGGGATTTACGGTAATGGTAAATGGTGATGCCAATCCGGGGCAGGTTGTTCCTGCATTTGTAAAAAGTGGGGTTACGGCAATGTTTGCCACTTGGGGCCCCGTGGTTGTATTGGTTACCGTAAACGAAGGAATATTTCCGGTTCCGCTTGATGCCAGGCCTATGGAGCTGTTGTCATTGGTCCAGTTGAATGTTGTGGAGGGAATGCTGCCTGAGAATTGGATT
The DNA here is from genome assembly GCA_037139685.1 of Bacteroidota bacterium. Classification (GTDB taxonomy): domain Bacteria; phylum Bacteroidota; class Bacteroidia; order Bacteroidales; family FEN-979; genus CAIVAT01. Next base: position 2,407 of record JBAXFZ010000511.1, on the reverse strand, counting down.
GTGGTGGTTGACAGGTTATGACACAGCAGCTGGGCCACGACTGTATTAACATCCGGCAACGGGTTGACGGTGATCGTAAACTGGGAAGCCAACCCTGTACATGTTATACCGGCATTGGTAAAGGATGGGGTCACTGTGATGGTTGCCTTTACAGGAGTCGTTCCTGCATTGGTGGCCGTGAAGGCTGCAATGTTCCCTGTCCCGGTTGCAGCAAGACCTATTGACGTATTATCGTTGGTCCATCCAAATACTGTTCCGGTAACATTACCTGTAAACTGGACAGGGTTTGTCAGTGCGTTATGGCAGAAAACCTGGTTGGGCAATATGCCGGTGGTTGGAATGGGATTCACTGTGATATTGAAGGATACAGGTGTCCCTGTACATACCATCGCTCCATAGTCGAATGAAGGTGTCACCGTGATGGTGGCAATTACCGGGGATGAGGTGGCGTTTATCGCCGTAAAGTCCGGGATGTCCCCCGTCCCGGTTGCTGCAAGTCCAATAGTGGTGTTGTTGTTTGTCCATGAATAGGTTGTTCCGGGAATTGTTCCTGAGAACTGGATGAGGCTTGTTTGGGCATTATGGCATAATACCTGGTTTGTGACAGAATTTACTGTGGGCAGGGGATTAACCGTCACGGGGAAGGTTGCCGGGAGATCCGCAGTACAAAGAGAAACAGGATCGGTGTAATTTACGCTGATGTTGTAAGTCCCTGAAGCAGTCCAGGTCACCGTTACAAAATTGGTGGCGGAGGTACCTCCGGCAGAAGGTGTGGCCTGGGGAGGTATTGTCCAGTTGTAATTTTGTTTCCCGGGCTGAGTGGTATAGGTTTTACCAGCCACGCCCTTGCATGTGGGACTCTCACCGGTGATGGAAGGTGAGGGCTGGGGGTCGACCGAAACGGTTAATGTTGTAGGTGCCGCGGCACTGCACATGGTCGACGGGATAGTATAGCTTACACCGACGACATTCGGCCCAAGTGTGTTGAAGTCAATGGTTGCGGTATTGCTTGTAGCGGTGCCCCCGGCGACTAAGATGGCACCCGGGGGTATGTTCCAGACATAGTTCGATTTACCTGCGTCGGTGGTGTAGGTAAGTGCCGGCCCGTTGACACAGGAGGCAAGGGGACCTGTCAGGGTCGGAACCGGCGCAGCCGGGATCGTGATATTATGCGTGCTGGTGGCAATACACCCTTCCGTTGAATAGGAGGTGAGGGTAACTGTATAGGTTCCCGGGGAAGAATATATATGAGTCGGGTTTTGCACACCTGTAACAATTGGTGATAAATCCCCGAAATCCCAGTGCCAGTTCACAACGGCATTCTGGTTGATTGTTGAAGCATCGGTAAATGTGGAAGCCTGCCCTGCACAGTTTGGGGTAAAGGTGAAATTGGAGTTTATAACTGTGAAAACGATCTCCTGGCTCAGGTCGTTAACCTGGCAACCGTTAACGGCTGTGAGGTTAACATAATAAATATCACCTGGCTGGGGACTGCCGATTGTAATGGATGGCGTTGTGCCGATAATCGACCCGAAATAGCCGGGTCCTCTCCATTCATAGCTCTGGAAACCCGGCGGGGCGGTCAGTATGGCCGATGAACTTCCGGCGCACAAACCGATCTGTATGGCCAGGGCGCTGCAATAGGAGGAAATGTAGGCATATCCGTAGTGCGTGTTGTAAGTACAGCCGCGGACCTTGAAATTCAGGTAAACGGTTTGACCGTAATAGGGTGTAAGGTCCATTCCCACTGTCGTCCACGGTTTCCAATATACGTCACCGTTGGGATCACTCTGGCACCGGTACCATCCCGGGGCGGGGGTCCCGCTTTGCTGGGCTGAAATGTGGTACGAGCCGCAAATCGGATCAAGGACAACACCTGCTGCATTGGTAATCTGAACTTTGAAGTCGGGTTGGATATTGCTGGCATGGTTGCCGCTCTGGAGGATGATGGCATACCGGTAAATGAAAAGGTAGGAGTTGGAGTTGACATTGACGGCATACTTCAATTCAGCCTCCTTGTATATAGGCGGACCGGATGAAGGCTGTGATGTGTACATGGTGTCTCCCAGCCTGGCTGAGAAACTTTCGCCCGGGAACACGTTGATCAGGCCGTAACAGGTCCTCACATCTTCGTAGCCGGGAGATTGAATGATCTTATGCAGGGGATGGGCCCCGGTTGTAAGAAATCCGGATTGTGTACAATTCTGGATAGAATCAAACAGACCATAACAACCAGTCCAGTTCGCCCAGGTCCCTGTGCTGAAGTTGGAATTTGGGCATGATGTATCAAGTAACAGCGGACCTGCGTTGTCGGTCGTGGTATCCGGGTTGGCTGATAGGGGTACCAGTTGGGGACCGAGATGGTATTCAGCTTCAGGGTTAGGTTTGGCAGGGTTTTCTTCCTGGG
>JBAXFZ010000510.1:0-2808 GCA_037139685.1 Bacteroidota bacterium | reverse complement strand
AGATCAAGGTTTTTGCCGACTGGTACGAATCAGTAGGCTTCGGTATTGAAGAAGCAGTGTTTGCTTATGTTCCGGCTTAATCCTTAAACAAAAAAATCATGACCATAGCACTGTTTGACCTTGCAAAACCCACAGTTAGAAACGCCGGAGGCGGCGGGGGGATAAAATCTGAAATCATTCTGATCCAGGAAGCGGATATTGACTGGACCACTTTCCCTACCAGGGATACCGACGGGGTGACCATTGCCGATGATATCCAACTGCTCACCGGCAAATTCATGCACAGCCTGTATATGACTCAGGGTACCATCAAACCGTCTCAGAAGAAACTCAAAGGTTCCAACCAGGACTGCGGCGGATATGAAATCGGACTGGAAGGGTTTTACCCTGGCATTGAAAAGGCGGTGCAAAAATGGATCCAGAACTTCGGGATCGACTTCAAAGGGATCGTGATCATCCAGAACTGCGCCTCAAACAAGCGCTACCTGATCGGAGAGCCGTGTAACCTGGCACATATCGAGACCATCGAAACGACCTGGGGCGAGGAGATCGACAAGGATAAAGGCCATACGTTCGGGTTCCTGTGTAAACAGGGTTCGCCGATGGCCTTTTATGAAGGAGTCCTGTTGATGGATCCCAACCCACCTGTCATTTAATTAAAGAAGCGTTGTAGCTGTTTTCATAAGTAGGTTAGTTGAAGAGCCTGTCGGAGCAATCTGGCAGGCTTTTTTGTTTCATGCAACTTGTTGGATATTTTTGCTGTTAAGAGAATAACTATTCACATTTTGTCTTACATTTACAAATTATGGCGGATATCATTGCGCCTATAGTCAAAAATAGTCGCCATCTGGCGGTTAGAGAAAAATGTTATGTGGCATTTATTCCTAAAACCATTAATTTAATAATAGCCAGTTGAAAAAGCTCTATACTTTCATCATTATATTGTTCTTTGTGAACACTACAATGGCTCAATGGTACCAGCAAAACTCTGGGACAGCGAATCAGTTAGGGTCTGTATATTTTACCGACGACTATGCCGGATATGCGGTAGGTGAGAACGGGACCATTTTAAAAACCACCAATGGAGGCACAAACTGGGATGTTTTGGCAAGTGGAACAACGAATGGTTTAAACTCAGTTTATTTTACCGATGTAAATACCGGATACGCTGTGGGATGGAACGGAACCATCCTGAAAACAGTTGATAACCGAACAAACTGGGGTGCATTATCAAGTGGAACCACAATTAACTTAAACGCAGTTTGTTTTACTAATGGCAATACAGGATATGTTGTGGGTGACCAAGATCTCACTGGTCATGGGATCGTTCTCAAAACAACCGATGCAGGCGCTCATTGGATCGCCTTACCAGGCGTTTTGGGGTATCAGTTATTCTCAATAACCTTTACCGATCCCCTCACGGGATATGTTGTAGGGGGCTATTTGCCGGATGGTGGTGGGGTCATTTTGAAAACTACTAATGGGGGAACGAACTGGACAGAATTAAAAGTGACAGATTATAATTTGATTACAATATTTTTTACAGATGCCAATACCGGATATGCTGCGGGGTATAATGGGACCATTTTAAAAACAATTGATGGAGGTACAAGTTGGACGGATATATCATTTGGAACAAATTTTAATTATTTTTATAATTCTGTGTACTTTACAGATCCCAACACGGGGTATCTGGTGGGTGGGTATTACCATTCCAGTCAAGGAGTTATCCTGAAGACAATAGACGGGGGCGCCACCTGGAATTTTCTGGAATGTGGAACAATTGCTTATTTCAATTCTGTTTTCTTTCCCGATGCCAACACTGGTTACACTGTGGGTGGAGTTGGGACGATCTTAAAAACTGGTGATGGTGGTGGTCCGATGGGAGTCAAAGAAATTACGCCCATTTTAAATACGTTGAAAAGTTATCCGAATCCGGCATGTAAAAATCTTACCATCGAGCCTGTTGAAAAAGGAAGTCTCTACTTATTTAATCTAAAAGGTATGGTTTTCCAGCAACAGGAAATTACAAAGGCAAACGCCACAATCGATATCAGCAACCTACCAACTGGAGTTTATGTTTTGAAATTGGTTGAAGAAAAAGGATTACAAGTTGGAAAATTCATAAAGAATTAACTTCAAGTATCAAATTCTGGTGGTTTAATGTGGACAACAAAAACGGCAACAATTAATTCCTGCACTGAGGCAACCTGCTGAGCGGAGTATGAATTAAAGTGAAAAATGCTTGCTAAAAACTTAGTAAGCATTTTTTATGTCCTTTAATTACTGCAATTGCAGCAATACCTTCGCTGCATGGATCATGAAATTCTTTTTTGGATGAAGGCTGATCAGGACTACTTAGCCGGTCTTGCTCTATTTGAACGCTACACGCACAATACTAAAATCGGCAGGATGTTGCGCATTGGGGGAGCAACCGTAAAAAACCGGTTGACTCTTTCGTATGAACTGAGCAAAATTGCAAAGCATTTATCGGCCTCCGAGGAAATTACCGCTTTGGTGAAAACTCAGGCAATGCCGGAAACTCCAAAACCAGAGCAGCCAATCCCTCTGGAGGTAACCACTATTGACAGACTTCGATCTGAGCAGAAAATGTGCTACAAAATGCTCGATAACCTTCATGCTGTTCTTCCATACCGGGAAATCCAGGAGCGAAAAGAAATTGCTTTTCGAATACTGGACATTGATGACCAGCTCAAGGAGATCACTGAAAGGATTGCCCATTATGATACAAATGGTGTGATCCCCCCGGCGCCGGTCAATGATGAACCCAAGAAGGTTTCTGAAATG
>JBAXFZ010000509.1:0-2809 GCA_037139685.1 Bacteroidota bacterium | reverse complement strand
GGGATCACCTGCCCATCCGTATGTCCGTTGAAAATCCGCACCGAGACTCCCGGGAAAAGTTCCATATCATGATCTATCAATTCCAGCCGTCCCATCTCTTTAATGGGCAGGATATTCTCTTTCAGGAAGGAGGCCTTTTCGCGGTTGTTGGGGCTGGTTCCCCACTCCCATTGCCGGCGGCTGGTCCAAAAGGTTGCATTCTTAAAGGTGATTTCATAACCGGTCCTGTCTTCATTCCATCTAACGGCACCGCCTGCATGGTCAAAATGGAGATGTGTAAGGATTACATCCGTGATATCATCTGTTGTATAACCAAAAGAGGCAAGCGATTTTTCAAGTGTATCGTCCCCGTTGAGGTGATAATTGGCAAAGAATTTCTCCGGCTGCTTATCACCGATTCCGCAGTCGATAAGGATTTTACGGTCACCATCGACGATAAGCAAACAGCGCATCGACCAGTTGCAAAGGTTATTTTCGTCGCTGGGATATGATTTCCCCCAGATGACCTTGGGCACAACACCGAACATGGCGCCGCCATCGAGTTTGAGATTGCCGGTATTTATTGAGAATAGCTCCATAAATTAAATAAAAAGTAAATGGCGAAAATGCGAAATGCGAAATGCGAAATTTTCGCTATCTCAACACATCGCTGTTTATTTATACTCCTGCACCGTCATCTCGCCCTTCAGCACACGCAGTGCATTGGCGGCCATCGACTGAAGCTCGTTGTCGCCAGGGTAAAGAAAGATGGGGGCAAATTTTTCGACATGTTCAATGATGTTATGCACCACAAACTGGCTGTGAGCCAGGTCGCCTGTGATCAGGATGGCATCGGCTTCACCTTTCAGCACGGCGAACATTTCGCCGATGCATTTCGAAACCTGGTAGGCCATTGCTTCCATGATGAGTTTTGCATGTGCATCGCCGTTATTGATGCGGGATTCAATCTCGCTGATATCCCTTGTACCCAGGTAAGCAAACACCCCGGCGCAATGGGTCAGCAGGCAAAGCATTTCATCCAGGGTTTTCTGGCCGCTATAGCACATCTTGACCACATCGCCCATGGGCAGCGACCCGCTGCGGACCATGGAGAAGGGGCCGTCGCCTTCAAATCCCTGGTTCACATCGATCACGCGGCCTTTCCTGTGTGCACCAACCGTTGTCCCATTGCCCATATGAGCAACTATGAGGTTCATCTCATCATATTTCCTCTTGTGTGTTTCGGCATGCATCTTGGCAACAGCCTTCTGGTTCAGGGCATGAAAGATGGATTTGCGCCTGATCTCCGGCGACCCTGTAATCCTGGCCAGGTCATGAAACTCATCAACAACTGTCGGGTCGGCAATCATGGCAACCGCACCCGGAACTTCAGTAGCAATGGCATCGGCCAGCAATCCGCCAATGTTTATAATATCTTCTCCCACGGGGCTGTGCGCCAGGTCTTTCTTCAGCAGGGGGTTTACGGCAAAAACCCCAGACTGAACAGGTTTGAGAAGTCCGCCGCGTGAGATCACGATCTTCAGCTCATCGAGGGGAAATTCATTGTTTTTCAACTCTCTCAGGACACTTTCCTTACGAAACTGAACCTGGTCATAAATGGTTTTAAACGGGCCCAGGTCGGCAGCCGAATGTTTCCGGCTGATCATGTAAAGAAGTTTGTGATTCTGGTAAACGGCAACTTGCGTAAGAAAGTCCTTTGGATTGACAACTAAAATGTTAAACGGGGTCATACATCAGGTTTTTAATAGGTTACATGTTGCGCCGATACTGCCCTCCCACTTCGAAAAGGGTATCGGTGATCTGGCCGATGGAACAGTATTTCGTTGCCTCCATCAGGCTTTCAAAGATATTATTATTTTTAATGGCGGCTCTCTTAAGATTTTCGAGCAAGGCAGCCGATTTCTCCCTGTTCGTTATATGCAGCTGGTCAAGCATGGCGATCTGGTATTGCTTTTCCTCTTCTTCAGCACGGATAACCTCCCCGGGGATTACAGTCGGGGAACCTTTACTCGAAAGGAAGGTGTTGACTCCCATGATCGGCAGTTTTCCCGTATGTTTCAGGGTTTCATAGTAGAGGCTCTCTTCCTGGATCCTGCTGCGCTGGTACATGGTTTCCATAGCACCAAGCACTCCCCCGCGCTCTGAAATCCTTTCGAATTCAACCATTACAGCCTCTTCAACCAGGTCGGTGAGTTCTTCTATAATGAAGGATCCCTGCAGTGGGTTTTGGTTTTTGGCCAGCCCCAGTTCATGGTTAATGATCATCTGGATGGCCATGGCCCTGCGCACCGACTCCTCGGTAGGCGTGGTGATTGCTTCGTCGTAAGCATTGGTATGCAGCGAGTTGCAGTTGTCATAGATGGCATAAAGTGCCTGTAATGTCGTGCGGATATCGTTGAAATCGATCTCCTGGGCATGCAGCGACCGCCCGGAAGTCTGGATATGGTATTTCAGCATCTGCGAGCGGGCATCTGCCTTGTACTTGAATTTCATGGCCTTGGCCCAGATAAGCCTTGCCACGCGGCCGATCACCGAGTACTCCGGGTCGATCCCGTTCGAGAAAAAGAAGGAGAGGTTCGGGGCGAACTTGTTGATGTCCATCCCCCTCGAAACATAATATTCAACGTAGGTAAACCCGTTGGCAAGGGTAAATGCAAGCTGTGAAATGGGGTTGGCGCCGGCTTCGGCGATATGGTAGCCCGAGATGGAGACTGAATAAAAGTTCCGGACACTGTTATCGATAAAGTATTGCTGGATGTCCCCCATCATTTTCAAGGCGAAATCGATCGAGAAAATGCAGGTGTTTTGC
>JBAXFZ010000508.1:0-2811 GCA_037139685.1 Bacteroidota bacterium | reverse complement strand
CCAGGATGCCCTGAAATACTACAAATGCAGGATCGAATACCGCAACAAGATGGACAAGGAGCAAACCCACTCTGAAATTGCGCTTTCCGATGCAAACAGGAGCATCAGGGAGATCGAAATGCAAAACGACCTGATGCGCCAGGTTAACGTCATGCAGAACCTGCAGATCAAAAATGGCACAATCCAGACTTTTATTTTTGAATTGGCATTCATCCTCCTGCTGCTGCTTATATTGTTTGTCGACACGCTCGCACGCAGGAACCGGAAAAGGAAAAACGAACTCAAGGTTCTGAATGACCGGCTCCAGCAGGAGATTTACGAACGGATCGAAGCTGAAGGCAGACTTAACCGGAGTGAAGAACTGCACCGGTTCCTGGCCGAAAACACGGTTGATGTAATTTCCCTGCTTGATGCCGGCCTGCAGCGCAAATATATCAGTCCCTCATGTGAGAAGTTTTATGGATATTCACAACAGGATATCCTGGGAATGAAAAGTCCGCTCGACCTGGTCGACCCGGCCTACCGTGTCGCTGTAAACCAGCACCTGGTTGAAATGTTCCGTTCCAAGAAGACAACACGCTATATATACAAAGCTTTGCGGAAAGACGGAACCGTTTTCTGGGCCGAGGCCAACATCAACCCGCTCCTTGATGAGGAGACCCATGAGGTGAAGGATCTGATTTCCGTCGTGCGTGACATCTCCGAGCGCATGAAACATGGAGAGGAGCTGGCTGAAAATGCCAGGCAAAAGGAGTACCTGCTGCGCGAAATCCATAACAGGGTAAAAAACAACTTCACCATTCTTACCAGCCTTATGAACATGCAGCGGGACGAGTCGGGTGATTCCGAGCTCAACCGTTCACTCACCGACCTGCAGCTGCGAGTGCGCACGATGTCGCTTGTTCATGAACAGCTTTACAAGAACCAGGAAATAAGCACAATCCCATTTGACAATTATCTTCAGAACCTGACAATGGTTATTTCCAGTGCCTTCAACAACAACCGCATTGATCTCAAAACTGAAATCCATCCTTGCCAGGTTGATATTGAAGTGGCCCTGCCATTGGGCCTTATCATCAACGAACTTATCACAAACGCCTACAAATATGCCTTTCCGGGAAATAATACCGGCACTCTGTGGGTAAGGCTCCTTCCCGATACGGAAGGTAAATTCACCATCTCCATTCATGATGACGGCATCGGGCTGCCCCCGGACTTCTCGATGCAAAACACTCGTTCGATGGGAACCCAGATCGTACAGATCTTAATCCAGCAGGTTGAAGCCAAACTTGAGGTCTCAAATATCAAAGGAGCCAGTTTCAGAATCCTCTTTTCACCTAATCAACAATAAGAGTCATGGAAAAGCAAAATGATAAAATCGCTCTCATAGGGGCCGGCACCATAGGCACCGCCCTTGGCAACGTCCTGGCAGGGACCGGCAGGGAGTCAATCCTGCTGCATTCCATCGAGACCAGGGTTGTTGAAAGCATCAACCAGACACACATCAACACGAAGTATTTCCCAAACATGGTTCTTCATCCGAACCTCAGGGCCACGGTCGACGGGGCTCTTCTGGAACAATGCGGGATCATTTTCCTGGCCATACCGTCGGTGGTTATGATCGACTATCTTAAAACGATACGCGGCCACCTCCCTCCCGATGCGCTGTTTGTGAACCTGGCCAAGGGATTTGGACAGGGAAGCAAAACCATCTCCGAATGCCTGAAGGAGGAGTTCCCCAACCGGGTCTGCTCCATGAAGGGCCCGAGCTTTGCCGGGGAGATCATTAACCGGATGCCAACCGGGTTTACCGTCGGTTACGACAACAGCGGGCTCAACGCCACCATCCAGGAAATGTTCCGGGGAACCAACATCCATCTCGATTTTTCAAGCGATCTGCTCGGTGTTGAGATTCTCAGCATCCTTAAGAACATATACGCAGTGGTAATGGGTATCGTGGATGCCCAGTTCAATTCACCAAACCTTCGATTCCTGGTCCTTACCAAAGCTTTCCGCGAGATGCACCGAATTTTGAAATGGTTCGGCGGCCAGGAGGAGACCCTGTTCAAGTACTGCGGATACGGAGATTTCACACTCACGGCACTGAACGACCTTAGCCGGAACCGTACCCTTGGATTGCTGATCGGCAAAGGCTTTTTTACCGAACATGTATCTCATGAACTTGTTTTGGAGGGAAAAACAGCCGCGGAAATATTTTACAAGGAGATATCCAAAACAATGCCTGTCGAGCACCATTTCCCGATCATCGCCGAACTTTACATGATTTTCCATTCAAAGTACGACATATCGCAGTTTGTGAACAGGATTCTGAATTTTCCTGAACTTTAAAAGCCACAGGATATCCTGAATCAACCCGCTGCAACTAAAATAGTAAACCGTAAATCACAAATCGCATTCCTTTTCGTATCTTTGCAACCATTTTCGGGGCTGACCGGTTTTGACAGCGAGGAAGTGGGATTGTAAGCATGCCGAGTGTTCGTGAGCAGGCCTCGTAAAAAGTCAGTTCACACAGCCAATAACTGGCGACAATTATTCTTACAGACTAGCTGCTTAATTTTAGAAATTAGGCGCGTCTTGTCTCCCGGGAAACCTTTCTCAACGGTGTTCCGGATGAGGCATCGCAAATGTTGGGATAGCCCGGGCATTGTTCCGCTGTCGGGGCGAATTAACAGGGACTAAGGATCGGGTGGGTTCGCTTCTGACCAGCCCGGTTCCGACAATCAATCAGAAGCTACGCATGTAGAAAGCATTTTTGCTACTTGTTTGGACGAGGGTTCGAATCCCTCCAGC
>JBAXFZ010000507.1:0-2818 GCA_037139685.1 Bacteroidota bacterium | reverse complement strand
GTTGACATCGCAGCCAACATAGTCGTCATTGGCATATCCAAGGTCAGGATCGACCCACTGGCTGAAGTAGGTACCCGTGAGGGTATAGGTTGAACGGTTGATCAGCTCATAGGAATAGAAAGTCATGTTGTTGACCTCGTCATTGGTTGCAAAGGCAAAGTACTGTGCCCGGATTTCCATCCCGATGGGTTCTCCCTGTGTTTCAGAGTGGTAATTTCCCTTATCGTTGTATACACTCCACAATGTCTGGTCGCCCTTCAGCACCTGGTCAACAAGGATACCCAGGGTGTCGATGTCAATCCCGTTTCTCTTTTCACCGTTCTTTATTTTCGCCCTGACAATTCGTGGGATCGAATCTTTCCTGTTTTTGGGACACAGGTGGTTATTAAGGTCATAATAGGGATAGTCACCATCGTTTTTCGGGTCGTAGGTACCATCTCCGTTAACATCCATAAATGGAGCAAGGTAGTATGCCTGTCCTTTTGCCTTGTTGCCATGGGCGGGCCAGTCGGTAATCGATTTTGGGATCACATAATTCGGAAAGTCGGCTTTGTTTTCCCACCATGCGAGAAACTCCTGAACTTCAACCCTGGTAATGGGATAGAGTTTATCATAGTTGGCGCAGGTTTCAGCATCGATTGCTGCGGTTCCGTCAACAGTGAGCGGACCGGGCCAGTAATCGTTTTTGGTATGGGCAGTTGAACCGCTGGGTCCCTGGCCGTAACGGTATGCGGCAAGTTTTAGGTTGTTGTTGATGTCGATACCTCCGATCCAGAGGGAGAAGGAGAACATGGAGGTCTTTTTTGATCCCTTCGGGATTTCATATTCGGCGTTTTCAAGAAACCATCCGTTGCCGTATGAGTAGCAGAGGGTCCTGACATTATTGATATCAAGGTATTTATAACTTGATCCTGAAGCGCAGCCAGCTGCCGTTTCTTTGATTTGGTTGGAATTTTTATTTCCACCCGGAGTGTGAAGTTCTTCTGCAAGGATAGCATTTGAAGCCATCAGACAGCAGAGTGCAATCACAAAATAGCGAAGTATATTTTTCATAGTTGCATTATTTTTTAACATACCGGAATTTCTTCTCGTTACCTTGGTTAAATACTTCAGAAATTAAACATTAAGCCTAAACGAATGGTTCGGGGTGAACTATAGCGGTACGGGTTATTCATGTTGATCGAATAAATATCGCGGTAAGCCTGCGCGTTCACCTGCTGGCTGATGGCATTCTGCCATTCCGGTGCTGAAAGGTATCCGTCGTCATTCGCAGTTCCGGTTCCAGGATAGACATTCAAAACATTCTTGGTATTTAAAAGGTTCGCAAATTCAATATAAACATTGATCGTTCCCTCTTTTTTCTTGCTCAGCGGGAAGATGAAGTCCTTGTCAAAACGGGCGCTGATAAGGAACTGCCATGGCAGGCGGGCTCCGTTCATGCTTCCCTGGATGGGGCCCATGGCTCCCTGGTAGAGAATCTTGCTGGTTTTGGTGTAGGGTGTGCCTGAACCGCCATTGACGGTGAAGTTGGCACCAAGGTTCGACAGGATCTGGATGGGGGCTTTTCCGCTTTTTTTGCGGTTAATAACCGGGCCATTGTATTCTTTTCCACGGCCCCAGCGGTAGTCGAGACTGATGTTGAACTGGTGGCGCTGATCAAAACCCAGCGGGTTCAGTGTACGGAGGTTGGGCTGGTCGGAACGGATGATGGCAGATGCGGTATTTACATCGGAGCCTGTACCGTCGGCAAACTGCAGGGTATAGCTGAATCTTACGCGGACATTCCCTGAACGGCGAAGGTCATAGGTGATCGTTAACCCCTTTACGGTACCAAAGTCGATGTTGGTATAGGAATAGTAGGTCTTGGGATAGGCGCCTGATAAACGGTACTGCTGGATCTGGTCGCGCATTTCACGATAGAACAGGGCGAGTTTCAGTGAGGAGGAGTTATTGACCTTCTGCTGGAATCCCAGTTCATAGTCGATTGTTTTCTCAGGTTTCAGGGCCGGGTTGTTGACCTGGACACCGGAACCCAATGACCCGATAAAGTAATAGGTAATAGGGTCAATCTGAACCTCGGAGGAGGAGGGGCGCTGTGTCAGGATGTCATAGTGGGCATAGAACAAGGCATCATCGGAGATCGGGAACGAGAAAGCGATACGGGGCATCCAGTTGGTCTGCGGGTCATATTGTTTGAACACATTAGCCTGAACTGTTTTATTGGATGGATCAACCAGGTAAGGCTGCACACCCTGGCCGCGGTCGAGTACACGAACGGGGTCGGTGGTAGGGCTTCCTTCCGAATTGTACCAGGAATTGTTTGAACGATATCCTGTAATGGAGGAAGGGTTATTGGCATCGTCAACATAAACTACATAATCACTGCCCATACCGGCGGGGTGCGAGACCTTTTGCCCGTTCAGGGTGGTAACCTCGCCTACAGTCTTTGCAGGGTAGAAGAGATAGGGATCTTTTAAGACAGGCTGGTTGGCGTCGAAGCGGTCAACGCGGACACCGATGTTGAAAATAAGATCTTTGAAGGCGAATTTATCCTGGACATAACCGGCCATGTATATAGGCTGGTAAGCGCCGATGGCACGGGTAAAGTTTCCGTTGGCATCTGTGGCTGAAAAGAAATCATCGAAGCTCGGGGAGCCTGATAACCTTTTTCCCGTATAGTCATAACCGCTGTAGGTCACAACCGGGGCACCATTGTTCAGCACCTCATCGGCATTGAACATGTCCATTGAAAACATCTGGCTGGAAGGGGTGATTGTATGAAGCTTCATGTTGGCGTCATAGTAGTTGATCGAGTTAT
>JBAXFZ010000506.1:0-2819 GCA_037139685.1 Bacteroidota bacterium | reverse complement strand
TGGCTTATGTGGGCCGCAAAGTCTATTTCAGGGGACTTATCGAATATTCCAATTTTTGCAACAAGAACTGCTATTACTGCGGCATTCGTGCAGGTAACAGCCGGTATGCACGCTACCAGATGACCGCAGGGGAGGTTATGGAGGCCGTCGATTACGCCCTTGTAAATGATTATGCCTCAATCGTGATCCAGTCGGGCGAACGCACAAACAAAGCGTTCGTTTCAGGAATTGAATCCCTCTTGAAAAATATCAACCGGCATTCTTCGGGGAAAATACATGTAACCCTGTCGCTTGGCGAGCAAACGGAGGAGACCTACAAGCGCTGGTTTGATGCCGGGGCGCACCGCTACCTGCTCCGCATCGAGGTGTCGAATCCCGTGCTCTATTCAAAACTGCATCCGGACAACCTGAAGCACGATTACCAGCGACGCCTCGGTGCACTCAAAACCCTGCGCAGGGTGGGTTACCAGGTCGGCACAGGTGTGATGATCGGGCTGCCCTTCCAGAAATTGGATGACCTGGTTGACGACCTGCTTTTTTTTCGTGAATTTGACATCGACATGGCCGGGATGGGCCCCTATATCGAACATATGGATACCCCGCTGTACCAATACAGGGAGCAGCTTCTGCCGCTTAAAGAGCGGTTTGACCTTTCGCTGAAGATGGTGGCTATCCTGAGGATCATGATGAAGGATATCAACATTGCGGCAACTACCGCCATGCAGACAATCGACCCGCAGGGGCGCGAGAAGGCACTGATGGTAGGGGCCAACGTTATAATGCCCAACCTCACGCCGGTAAAATACCGCCAGGATTACCTGCTATATGAAAACAAGCCCTGCCTCGACGAGGAGGCCGAAGAGTGCAAAAGCTGCCTCGAGGCCCGAATCCATATGGCCGGCGATACAATCGGCTACGGCGAATGGGGCGACTCAAAACATTTTTCTGAAAGGAACGGCTGATTGCTGCTTTCCTTCGTAAAAACAGCGTGGGCTGACTCATCTGATGAGCCAGCCCGCGCTTTTATATCTGTATTGAATGATGGAGGATCTTTACTTGGATCCGATCGGCAGGATGTAACAGAGGCCGACATTGATGCCGCCGTAAGCATTGTGCGACGGGTTGTAATTTCCGGTATGATCTGGTCTTCTGTAATCTGTGGCGTTGATATCGGTTAAACCATAGGCCATGGTAAGGCCTATGTTCAGTAGAAGGTGTTCAGCGATGATAATATCAACCCCTAAATCCAAACGGGCCATAATATCTAAGGATTTATAGCGGTTTTTAATATCAGAATCGCCCACATGTAAAATCTTTCCAGATAGTGTCGTAGTATTGGTGTCAGTTTGAACACCATTTTTATTATAAGTTTGGGTTGCCGAACTCAATAAATTCAACTGGGGGCCGGCCATCAGGTAGAATTTACCAACTTTTCCGCTTGTCCTGAATTTAACCAGTAAAGGGATTTGCAGGTACTTCATTTTAATGGTCCTTGTATACACAGCACTGTCCCATGTACGGTCTTTATAGTCTTGTCCAAGAGTTGTTAAGCCAAGTTCAACCTTCAGTCCTAAATGTTTGCTGAAATCAAACCCGATATTTACATTCTCCGAGGCTTTGAATGATGTCATCTTTTCATCGAAGAAAAAACCGATTCCATAAGTATTCTGGTGGATTGTTAAGGGACTCAGTCCGGTTCCGCCGATGCCGAAATACAATTGTTTCTGCGACATCAGTGGGCCTGCGGCAAACAGGAGGGCAAAAATGAGAAGGGATAATGTTTTTTTCATAGGGCGTTTGTTTTGGTTGATTTTTGCAAACTTAGCAAATATTTTGAAAATAAATGCACACTTTTCTGCAACGGCAGGAGAGATTTTACATTGATCTCTTTTCATTTAGGCTCAATAAGCAATGGCTGCGTATTGGTTGTAAGGAAAATATTGTTACCGCTCAAGCAGCCTGAGCGACATCTTCATCCCGATAACAGGGTTTTCAAGGATGATCTTCCCGGGAAACCCCTTGCTGTAGCTAGACCAGGTGATAATTACCGGGTCGAACATGTTCGATCTCCCGGTGGTGGCATAACAGGTATCACCCGGTTGCGAGAGGGTTGTCCATAGTGCCGATTTTCCTGCCTTTAAGGAAATCACCCGGTTCATGGTAGAGGTCTGCCTGTATCTTTTTTCATCTGTCAGCGGCCGGGTGCCGGCGAGGATGCTGAAATCGCTCCCCAAAATCTTTATCAGGGCCTTTTTATTCAGCGGTCCGAAACAGGAAACAACCCTGCATCTGTCGCCTTTGAGCTCCAGGTCAAAAAATGTCATGCCGATTTCGTTTGCAAAAACAATGCGGTAAACTCTTTCGCAGGGGCCGGCCGATACGGGGAGGCTGTCCATCCGTTTGATCATCAGCAGCCCGGTGAGGTGATGCTTTTTAATATCGAACGTGGCTTTGAACAGATGGCTTCTGGTTGGTGAAAGCGGGGCGCAGCAACCGATAGGAGATGTGGCGGGTGAATTGTCGCGCACCAGGTGCGGGGGCTTCACCGGCACGCACCCGGCAACAAGCAGAACCAGCAGGCTAATGAACCAAAAACTTTTCATCATCGACGGGTTGGTTGATTTTTTTATCCGTAAAGTTGATCTTTGTGCAATCGCCGCCCGGTTCGAACATTTCGAGATGACTCACGGAATAATCTTTCCGGTCGAACCAGATGACAATTTCCGACAGCGACTCCCTGATTTTCGGGGAGAGTGTCTTAAGCCTGACCACCCAGGATGAGGGGCTTTCAGAAAAGGATGGTTGGAAATTCAGGTCAT
>JBAXFZ010000505.1:0-2860 GCA_037139685.1 Bacteroidota bacterium | reverse complement strand
CGTTTGATATTCCTCACACAGAAACAAATGCCCGGGCGGATGGCGGATGCACTGCTTTACCTTCATGATGAAATTTTCGAACAGCCAAGATTCCCCATGATCCTATCGCGGTCTGAACTCTCTGAGCTTTCAGCCATGTCGCGCGAAAGCGCCGTGAAATTGTTGCGGGACTTTCAGAAAGAAGGACTGATCAGGATATCCGACCATGAGATGGAAATCCTGGATGTTGAGTCGCTGCGTAAAATCAGCCACATCGGTTAATTTGCCCTGGCAGGTTCCTGTTTTTCCTGCGGATTTTTTTAATTTTCAAAGCACCATACAGAGATTGTTCGAAGTTTACGAATGCTATTCATAATTCCCGGGAGTGATAACTGCAAATTCCTCCGGGCGGTCCAATCATGTCACCCCATCGGGGTTCTGATCTTTATACTATATTTCGCCATTTCGCCATTTCGCTTCTTATTCTTACCTTCGTGTAAATTTTCATTAACATGGAAGACCCTCGCCCGGATTATCTCCGCATGTCGCCTGTCGACAGGCTGATGCCACAGGAAGAGATGCTTGAAATTGCTCATGCTCGCCGTAATCTGATAATCGGTGTTCCCAAAGAGGTTTCGACCCAGGAAAACCGTGTGTCGCTTGTCCCTGACGGCGTTGCCCTGTTATGCAGGAATGGTCACAAGGTGATGGTTGAGGCCGGTGCCGGTCATACCGCTCATTTCAGCGATCATGAATACAGTGAAGCCGGCGCAGAGATCGTCAACTCGCCCGGAGAGGTTTACAAGGCGGATATCATTCTGAAGGTTGGACCCGTGACCCGCGAGGAGATGGAGTGGCTCAAACCGAAACAGACGCTGATTTCAGCCATCCAGGTAGCCATGCAGTGTGAAGAATATTTCAGGGCGTTGCTTTCGAAAAAAATAACCGCGCTTGCTTTTGAGAATATCAGGGATAAGACAAACCAGCTGGCCATCATACGCGCAATGAGCGAAATAGCCGGAAGCACCTCCATATTTATTGCTGCGGAATACCTCGCCAATCCCGATTACGGGAGGGGGAAAATGCTTGGCGGTTTTACCGGGATCATCCCCTCGGAAGTGGTTATTATCGGGGCAGGAACGGTCGGTGAATTCGCCGCGCGTTCGGCAATCGGGCTCGGTGCACTGGTGAAGGTGTTTGACAATTCGGTTTACCGTCTTCGACGGATCCAGAATAACCTGGGGATGCGTGTCTTTACCTCCATTCTGCATCCGAAGGTGCTCGTTGAATCTCTCAGGACGGCAGATGTGCTGATCGGAGCCATTCACTCGCATGAAGGGAAGACTCCATGCATAATAAGCGAGGAGATGATCATGGAGATGAAGGAGGGGGCCGTTGCCATTGATGTCAGCATCGACCAGGGCGGCTGTTTTGAGACTTCAAGGGCCACCACCCATAAATCGCCCGTTTATAAATTGCACGGGGTGACTCACTATGCAGTTCCCAATATCCCTTCAAAGGTGCCGCATACAGCCTCCCAGGCGCTGAACAATATTATTGTTCCTATCATCCTCGATATCGGTTCGGAAGGGGGAATCGAAAATCTTCTCAAACGTGATCTTGGTGTGAGGCAGGGAGTGTATGTTTACAATGGTATCCTGACAAATCTCTTCATCAGCAAATCATACAACCTGCCATTTCAGGATATCAGCCTGCTGATGGCCGCCTTTCATTAACCTGGATAACCAACCTATGAACCTATCCTGCAGAATAATCTCCATCGACCGCACGCCTGTTTTCATGGGGGCATCCGCATTGTCATCGCTTGATAAAACGATTCGGTCACTGCACCTGGGCCGCGATGGAATATTTATTCTTGCAGATGCAAACACAAGGCGGCACTGCCTGCCCCTGGCCATTGAGAAATCGGCCTCACTTGGCGGTGCAGGTGTACTTGAAATCGATGGCGGAGAGGATTCGAAGACGCTGGAAACAGCCGCAAAATTATGGAAAGAACTGCTGGCCATGGGAGCCGGCCGCCAGAGTCTGCTGGTTAACCTCGGGGGGGGAGTGGTAAGCGACCTGGGTGGCTTCGTAGCTGCCGGGTACAAGCGAGGCATCGGCTACATCAATGTCCCAACTTCCCTGATGGGGCAGTGCGATGCCGCCATCGGGGGGAAAACCGCGGTAAATATCGGGCAAATAAAGAACCAGGTCGGTTTCTTTTACCCGTCGAAAGGAACCTTCATCTTTCCGGGGTTCCTGAAAACCTTGCCAGCTGAACATATCAGGTCGGGATTGGCTGAAATCATAAAGAGCGCCCTTATCGGTAATGACCGTTTATGGCGTAGAATGATCAGTCATCCGGTAACAGAGCTCTTGTCGCTGCCGGCAGAAGATGTTTTCTGGCAGGAGATGCTTACAGGTGCTGTGAAATTTAAAAACAGGGTGGTGACCCAGGATTTCCGCGAAAAGAAATTGCGAAAAGTCCTTAATTTCGGACATACCATCGGACATGCGCTTGAAACATATTCAATGACAGGTCCCCGCCTGCCCATGCTGCATGGAGAGGCAGTCGCCGCCGGGATGATATGTGCCGCTTTTCTTTCACAGTTGAAAGCCGGTTTGACAACTTCAGAAACGGAGGCGATAAAAGCCTATATCAGCGAGGGATTCCCCGATCTGCCTAAAGATGTGTCATCTGTTGCCGACATTGTGAAAATAATGGGGCATGATAAAAAAAACCGGGACGGGCAGCTTCAGTTTACCCTCATCTCAAAACCGGGTTCCGCAGTGGTGAATATTCCATGTAACCAGGCGGAAATTGAAGGTGCATTAAATTATTTAACCGCACCCTGACGGGACGGGGTGCCCGGCAGGG
>JBAXFZ010000504.1:0-2860 GCA_037139685.1 Bacteroidota bacterium | reverse complement strand
GTCACCCCTTTTATCGCCCGGTACAATCCCGAGATTTATTTCTTGTCTTGCCATAACTTAATATTCTATCTGGTCAAATGTTATTTCCATGTCGTCAAAGCTGACCTCCATATTATCCCAAGTCAGCGGCTGGGGAAGAATGACCGGATTAGCCGAGCTTTCCGGAACATGAACCGAAAAGAAGGAGTTCTGATACGAGCGTTCATACTCGATTTCGAGGTTGTACAGGTATTCTCCGTCTTTGAGGAATGGAGTTATTTTTGCCGATTTGACGACAATCTGGAACAGTTCTTTCCCGATCTGTTCATATGCCTCCAGGGATAAGAGAAGCTCCCTGAGGCAATTCTTTTCTTCAAGGGATATCCACCCGGAATTGGCTTTGCAGATTTCCGTCTCTTTGGCACTGAACTGTTTGGCGGGGGCATTAAAGAAGGAGTATTTTTCCTCCCTGACAATGGAACCGAACAAGCGTTCATATTCCAGGTTGAGTTCGGACTTACCTAAAAACCTGAAAGTATCATAGGCCGAAAAAGAGTTGCGGTAAAAAAAGACTTTTTCATTCTCAAAAACCCGTGTGTCGTTATAGAATACACGGCGCTCAGAAAGATAATCATCGTTGCTATCCATCAAAAACACTTCCCACGACTGGACAGGCTTGCCGGGCTGTGCATTCACCAGGTCAAGATGATCAAACCCAACCTTGAATTCCAGCACTGAAAAGGCAGGAAAGGCTACCTGCGGGGTTGCATTGATCACGTTATGGGAACCATCGGTGAAATTGACGATTACGACAAGTCGATACTGAACTGATGTGGGATTATCCTGGAACAGGAAAAACAGCTTTTCCATCACTCCACTGCGGGAATACTTTGTCAATGGAAGCCATGAAAGAAATTTCTGTTTGTTTGCAGCAATAGAGAAGTATTCCAGGTACTTTTCATTCAGGGAGGTCAGCAGTTCATGGTTAAGGCCGCCAGCCAGGGCATATTTCCAACCGTCTGACTGCAGACCTTTGACATTGCCGGCAATGCTTTCTGCAAACGAAACCCGGTATTTAAGAAGGTAATCCGAGCCATGAGATTTGACATTGCCTGAGAGTTCAGGAAATTCGAATCGTGGAATTTCCCAGGCAGCAAACTTGGACCATAAATAATCCGACAGATCGAACTTTGCACAACCAACGAAATCGGCAGGTTTGATATCCTCCCCTATCGGATTATTCAAAGAATCGCGGACAAGGCATAAGATACCGAAGAAATCCTGGTACTGATCATTGGTCCCGGGAGTGTTTATCCCTTGCCCTACCCCTGTGACATTGACATTTGTGTAAACAACCGAGCCATCAATTCCGGACTCTTTCGCCTGCAGGTGGATCTTCCGGCTGCTCGTTCCCGGAGCATCCAGCGTTACATTGAAATATTTCTGGATGTCGTAATTCTCAAGGAAACACAGGTAAATATTGTTTGCGAAGTCGTTGAAGGTCTGCCCCAGGTAACCTACTTCAAACAACAGACCGTCAAAACCGGTGAAACTTGCCGTTTGAAAGACCAGGGTTTTCCCGGCAAACTGAAGCTTGAACGAATGACCGATTGAAGTATCAATCCCGGAAACGACCAGTTCAAAGGAAGAGCAGGAACCCAGCGAGATAAGGTAATTATCCGAGCAGGCTTCGTAAATAACGGGATTCCCGGCAAATGAAATGAAGTTGGGCGACTCCGTGATATCGATCATGGTGCAATAGTACCATGAGATCTCGCGGAAATAAAGGACAGAATCAGGGGGCCGTAAAGCACTTGAGCTGCGCCGATTTGATCGAGGATTTGTTCAGGGTAACGGCAATTTCGCTGATCAGGTAGTTGATCCCGTTGATCCGGTATCGCTTGGTAAAATCAATGTTTTTCAACTCGATGAAATCCATCTGTTTTTCGATCTTTACGCTCTTTCTGGTCTCCATGATCCAGTTAACCCAGTCTTTCCAGTAGAGATTGAATAACCCATTGGGACCGGTGTATCGCAGTGAAAAATTGCTGTTGTTGGCAAAGCCCCTTAGCCGAACCGGTGTTCCCCATCCACCGGCCATCCCGACCCAAAACAAGCGAGGCGTAATTTTCTGGTTATCTGCTCCCAGATTTCCACAGTTCACAACAATGTACTTGTCGGGCAAGGAAGAGAAAATAGTCTCGAACTTGTTTTTTTCATCTCCCCATTTGTAAAAGAACTTATCGGTGAGCATCGGCCCAGCAGGCAACTGCTGCCACTCAATAAGAAATGAATAGGGATTTACTCCCAGTTGCCACCAGGTGTTCGTATCAACAACGTAATAGATGTCGCCAAGAAAGGTGAAAGGATACTGGGGTATATCAGAAAAAGTCTGGACGGCCCCTTTGATCAAATCGGTAATGCCTTTTTCAGCGTCCAGTTGTGCCTGGTAAGCTTTATCACCCCCATCAGGTCCCAACAGAAACCGGAATCCGGTGATCTGTTCGGGGATCTCCTGGTTGAGAGAAAGGATATTCTTTGAAAACTCAACAATTTCCGAACGAATTAACACCTCTTTGTTGCTTATTATTCTGATAACCCGTTGCCGGGTATCAACATGAAAGCTGCAATTGAACCATTTTTCAATTCCGGCGATGAATTCACTGATCTTCACATTTGGCACAAGGCGACAGTAATAGAGCCTTTGCAGCCCAAACAAAACTTCGTTCAGGTTAACTGAATTGTAGATCACCAGGCGCGAAAGTTCGATACTGGAGGTAAAGAATTCATCCTCCAGACGGTACCCGAAAGTTTCGGCCAGCTTGTTCAGCACATATTTCAGGTAAAGAAAAGGGATCAGGATTGTTCTGCTTTGCCCGTC
>JBAXFZ010000503.1:0-2869 GCA_037139685.1 Bacteroidota bacterium | reverse complement strand
CCCACCCTGTCGACTTTATTGATAAATATCAAAACCGGGATATGCCGTTCCCGCAGCGCAGCCCAGAGTGTTTCTGTATGTGCCTGCACCCCCTCCACGGCTGAAATCACAAGGATCACCCCGTCGGGGACACGCATGATCCTTTCAACATCCGCTGAAAAATCAACGTGGCCGGGGGTGTCGATCAAATTGATCCTGACCTGGTTCCAGTGGAACGATGTCTGGGCCGACCGCACCGAAATACCCCGTTCCTGCTCCACCGGCAAAAAGTCGGTTTGCGCCGTTCCCTGGTCCACATGGCCGGGTTGCCTGGTCTGGCCGCTCAGGAACAGGAACTGCTCCGTGATGGTGGTCTTACCCGCATCGGCATGGGCCATGACGGCGATGTTCCGGATCTGCAGCTGCATAAAGGATTCCTTTTATTTGCCGGGTTTTTCAAAGACCTTGCTGTCAACCATCTGGCTGAAGAAATCAACGATTGATTCACCCGCAGGCCTGTATTTCATGCCCAGTTCCCTGATACTTTTGGTATTATCTACCAGCCAGGGATAGCCCACATTGAGACGGATCATTTTGCGTTTGAAGCCTGCCATGGGAGCAATCAGCCAGATAAGAAACTTCGGGACGATCTTTTTTGGGAACGGATAGCTGTCCCCGAATTTTTTCTGCAGGAAAAGGGATAATGAGAGGAAGTCGGTGTTTTCGGCGGAGATGATGTGCCTCCCCTGCGCTTCCGGGATAAACCCGGCCTTGAAGTGGGCCTCTGCCAGGTCGCGTACATCAACCACCCCGATGCTGAATGAGGGAACGCCGGATTTCATGCTGCCGTCGCCTAACTGGCGAACCAGGCTGAAACTCTCGGAGGTTGCATCGGGATTGATGCCGGGTCCGATAACAAACGAAGGGTTGATGACGACGAGATCCCAGCGGTTTTGGGTCTTCGCCATCTCCCAGGCTGCCCGTTCGGCAACAGTTTTGGAATAGGAATATGGCTGGTGCCCGACCGTCGAGGTAGTGTTCCATTGTTCTTCAGTGGCAATGCCGCCTGGATAGCCAAGACAGTTCTTTGCATCCCCTATAATTGCGGCGCAGCTGCTTGTAAGCACCACCCGTTTTACCGAAGCGGTGCGGTTTACCGACTCCAGCACATTCTTCGTCCCCTTCAGTGCCGGATCTACGAGATCTTTTTGGGGATCCTTGATTTTGCTGGTAAAGGGAGAAGCCGTATGAAACACCAGTTCACACCCTGCCATGGCATCGTCAAAAGCGCGGTCTGTCAGCAGATCGGCTTTGAAATAGCGGATGGTTCCCTTTGCCTTTGCGGCAAGGGCATCCAGGAATTCCAGCGATTTTTTATTGCCGGGGTTCCTGACGGTGGCATGAACCGTAATCCCTTCGTCAAGGAGTTTTTTTATGATCCAGCCGGCTACATAACCGGTGGCGCCGGTGACCATCACCGGTTTGCTATTATCTATGGTTTGCATGGGAGTTTTTTAGTAATCATTTGTAATCCGTAAACACCTGTTCAACAGGTTTTTTTACCCCGGGTTAAAGTCTGTGGCAATGTATTTGCTGTTGAAATAAAAAATGCGTTGATACGACTTCACCTACTTTCTGAAGAAAATAAAAGAAGCAAAAGGAGACACAACAGGCACGGTGAAAAATTTCAGTTACCTCCCCTGAAGCCTTTTATCTGCTCCTCCAGCACCCGGATGCGGGCGGCCGCATCATCCTGCTTTTTACGCTCGGAGTCGACCACGGCGGGCGGCGCATTGTTAACAAAGCTGGCATTGCCCAGTTTCTGCATGACCTTCCCCAGGAAGCCTGTCGTGTAGGCCAGTTCCTCCTCGAGTTTTTTGATCTCTTCCGCCACATCGATCTTCCCTGTGAGCGGGATAAAAAACTCGGTGGAACCTGTCACAAAGGAGATGCTATCGGGCACCTTCTCTTCAACATAGGCGATACTGCTGATGTTGCAAAGTTTCCCGACAAGGGCATCGAATTTGGTATCGGAGGCTTCGTTGTTGTTTTTCCGGATAAACAGGCTGATGGCCTCCTTCTGCGGGATGTTCTTCTCTTTGCGGACATTCCGGATGGCCATGATGACCTCCTCTGCAAAACCGAACCTGGTGATCAACTCCGGGTCATAGGCAGCAGGAACCGGCAGCAGGCAAAGCATAATGGACTCACCCTCTTTCCGCTCCTCGAGAATCTGCCATATCTCCTCCGTGATAAAGGGCATGAAGGGATGGAGCACCTTGAGCATCTGTTCGAAAAATCCCTTTACGGCCCCGAAGGTTGGCCTGTCGATGGGCTGCAGGTAGGCTGGTTTGACCATTTCGAGGAACCAGGCGCAGAAATCATCCCAAACCAGTTTATAGGCGGCCATCAGCGCTTCCGACAAACGGTAATCGTCATACAGGGCATTGATATTCTGAAGTGCGGCATTGAAGGCCGATGAAAACCATTCGACCGACACCTTGTTCACATCAGGCTGTTCCAGCGTTTCATCCACCGGCCAGCCCTTAACAAGGCGGAAGGCATTCCATATCTTGTTGCAGAAGTTTCGTCCCTGTTCGATCAGGGCGTCGTCGTATAAAAGGTCATTGCCGGCCGGAGAACAGAGCAGCATTCCCACGCGCACGGCATCTGCGCCGTTCAGGCTGATGAGATTAAGCGGTTCGGGAGAATTTCCAAGCGATTTCGACATCTTGCGTCCCTGCTTGTCCCTTACAATGCCTGTGAAGTATACATTTTTAAACGGGATTGCCTTGCGGTACTCCATCCCTGCCATGATCATCCGCGCAACCCAGAAAAAGATGATCTCCGGTGCCGTGATCAGGTCGTTGGTCGGGTAATAGTAGCGGAT
>JBAXFZ010000502.1:0-2875 GCA_037139685.1 Bacteroidota bacterium | reverse complement strand
TGCAGACGCAGCTGATCGAGGCGAATCCTGCCCCGTTTGTACTGCAAACTGCTCTGAACGATTTTTACATCAGTTACCAGCTCAACGCCTTCACCCGGTCGCCAAACCAGATGGCAGTCATCCTTTCCGATCTGCACCAGAGCATCCAGGATTCATTCAACAAAGCCGGTGTGGAGATCATGTCGCCCCATTACAAATCGGTTCGCGACGGCAATACTATTGCCATCCCTGAGGAATACAGGGGGGAGGATTACAACCCGCCCTCTTTCAGGGTGGAGAAACCCTAGTTCTGGGCAGTAAGGACTTTATGGGCTTTCCTGCGACGCTGCGTCCTTTTCTTAAAGTCATTTGAAAGGACACTGATGTTCCCGTCAACCTCAAGAACAGCAAGGTCAACATCGGCAACCGAGGCAACACCGTGTTCGCGTACCGACTGCATCACCTCTTCTTCGGTAATGCCGGCCATGCGCAGGTGCGAGGGTATCATTTTCCCATGGTAAACCAGCATGATGGCATCTCCCTGGACCAGCCGGCCGAATTTGGGGAATTTAAGCTGAAGTTTTTTCAGGATATAGTTCACCGTGAACAGCGCAAGAGCCGCGGCAATTCCGCCATACAGGGTATTATCTCCGAGCACCATTGCATTCTGCACCGCGTTGCTGATGAGCAGGATGAAGACCAGGTCGAAAACTGAAAGCTGCGACAACTCCTTCTTCCCGAACAACCTGATGGCCAGGATGATGAAAATGTATACTGCAACAGAACTCAGGATAATATGCAGGTAGGTATTGTGTAGAAATTCCATGATGAGATTTTTTCTGACGGTTGATGATTTACATATTCAATGCCTGCTTCAGAATTTTATACCCCGAGGTGCTTGCACGAAGTTTGGCCCCGGTCTTTGTAAGAACCGCATAATTTTCCTTGTCGTAATACTCGATGCGGTCGATAAAGCGGGCATTCACGATGTAGGAGCGGTGGATCCTGATAAATTGTGCAGGGTCGAGGTGGGTTTCAAAATACTTCATGGTCTTCTCCTTCAGGTGCTTGGCATCTTTGGTATAGATCATCACGTAATCGCCTTCGGCTTCGAGGTAGACGATCTCATCGATGGGCACAACACTCACTTTATGCCGCGACTTTACGGCGATCCGCTGAAGAAATTCGGGATTTTCCTCGAGTGTTTTAACCAGGTTTTGAACCGGGGCAATGGGCCTTACCCCGCTGCCAGCCTGTAAAAGCGCCTTCTGAACCGCCTGTGTGAACCGCTCTTTTGAGTAAGGCTTCAGAAGGTAATCGATTGCATTCATCTCGAAGGCCTTGATGGCATACTGGTCATAGGCTGTGCTGAAGATGATCAGGGGCGGCTGATCGAGAAGGTCGAGCAACTCAAGACCGGTCAGCTTTGGCATTTGTACATCGAGGAATACCAGGTCGGGCTTCAGCTCCTGGATAGCCTTCAGTCCGCTGAAACCGTCGGCAAACTCCCCAAGGATCTCTATTTCGGGAAAATCCCTGAGATAATGTCTAACAACATCCCTGGCGGGTTGTTCGTCATCGATGAGAATTGTACGGAGGGGCATAAAGTATAATTTTAAATGGCGAAATAGCGAAATGGCGAAATAGCGAAATGGTGAAAAAATTACAACATCTTGTTTTCGGTATTTGGCAGACTCAAAAATACGGAGAATCTCGTTCCATCGACAACGGTCCTGAGGAGTTTATCATTTTTATATAGCAGGCGCAGCCGTTCCCTGATGTTGTTCAACCCTATCCCGGTTCCCTTGCGGGCGTGGGCATTAGGGTCAAAGTCGTTCACGATGCTGATTTCAAGGTAGCCCTCCTTATATTCACAATCCATCTCGATACTCACCTGTTCGGTACTTTCATACACCCCGTGTTTGATAGCATTTTCAAACAGGGGCTGCAGGAGCATCACCGGGATCTGGTGCGTGCGGCAACTCCCGTCGAGGTTAAAGCTGAAGATCAGTTTATCGCCGAACCTCACCTTTTCTATTTCAAGGTAGCGCTGGATATTGGCCATCTCCTTTTCCAGCGTGGTAAAGCTGGTTGCATTATGCGATACAGAATACCGCAGGAAATCGGATAACTTGATAACCATGTCCCGGGCCTTATCGGGATTGGTGATGGTAAGTGAACTGATCGAATTGAGGCTGTTGAAAAGGAAGTGCGGGTTGATCTGCGATTTAAGCATGTTAAGTTCGGTCTCTTTTAGCACCTCACGCAACCTTGATTCCACCTTGACCTTTTCCTGAAGGTTGATATAATAGATAAAAAGGTAATAAACCAGGGCGATCACTGTATAAAAGATGATCCCTGTAATGATTTCATAGGGTATTGAAACAACCAGCAGATCCATGTAAACCTTGTTGGAGCTGAAGATGGTGCTGAGGATTGTGTAAGAGAGGCCGGTCCATACCACGAGTGTAAGTGTGGAAAAGGAGAAATGGTTGAAAACGACATTCCACAGGTTTGTCTGGTTCGGGATTGTATAGCGTACTATATACCACATGGAAATCCCGGCGCAACAAAACAGGGAGTTGAAGACAAGACTGTCGGCAACCGAAACCTCAATCGGCAGAAAACAGACGAAATAAAAAACAGCAAAGTGGACCCCCGCAATGAGGGCCCACAAACCAAAATAAACGGAAACGGATCTTGTATTCAGAAAAACCGGGTGCTGCATAAAGCTCAGTTAACTGATTAATAACTTTTTATCTCTCCCCCGCCAAAAATAGTGCTCCCCTTGATAACGAGGATCCTGGAGGGATCTGTATTTTCCTTGATATAGGATCTTTTATCCGAGAAACCGCCCATGATGGAGGTCATCGTCAGCTGGATATTTCAGTCGGCC
>JBAXFZ010000501.1:0-2878 GCA_037139685.1 Bacteroidota bacterium | reverse complement strand
GGTCCTCCCTCAACAACATCATCCACATAAATACCACGGAGGTCGGCGAAGCCCTTTTCCTTTGCAAACTGATCATCAATTTCGCGATAAAAAACACCAAGGTAGGCACGCTGGATCTTTCCGAACTTCATAAAGTCTTCAACAACCTTCTTAACGATATTTACTGGAATTGCAAATGAATATCCCGTATAATAACCTGTTCCCGATGCGATTGCCGCATTGATCCCGATCAGTTCACCATGGGTATTCACCAGTGCACCGCCGCTGTTCCCCGGGTTGATGGCAGCATCGGTCTGGATGAATGATTCAATGGCTCCCTGTGAACCTAAAATATTGATATTACGGGCCTTTGCACTTACAATCCCGGCAGTAACAGTCGAGGTTAGGTTGAAAGGATTTCCTACTGCAAGCACCCACTCTCCTATCTTTACCTCGTCGGAATTTCCGTAGGTTAAAAAGGGCAGCCCCTTCTCGTCGATCTTTACCAGGGCAAGATCGGTACTTGGATCGGTGCCAACGATCGTAGCCTTGTACTCCCGTTTATCATTCAGGGTAATCAGGATTTCAGTGGCATCCTGAACGACATGGTTGTTGGTTACAATATATCCCTCGGGAGAGATAATGACCCCTGAGCCCATGGCTGAGTATGGTGAGATGTATTCCCGTGGTTGCGGACGACCGCCAAAATTGAAAAATTCAAAAAAATCATCATAAACCATGCTCTTCTTCTGGAATTCGGATTTGATATGCACAACGGCATGTACCGAAATTGCTGCAGCAGCCTCGAAATCGGGCTGGTTGAATGAAGCACTTGGGTTATAACTGACCTGCCGGATGGGGATCCCCTCCGGACGGGAATTAAAAAACGGCTGTCTCTTTTCAAAGGTTTTATATAATCCCAGTGAAACAGCTCCTCCTATCATTGCAATTAAAAAAATGGCTGCAATTCTTTTCATGGTAATTCTGTTTTTTTTGTTTAACCAGGTTTTTTCCGGCCTGATGGCCCTTTGACTGTCTATAAACGGGGTTACAATTCTGATATTTTTTTCTGCTGTGTTAAATACTGTTAATCTCCTGTTAAAAAAAAGTTAAAAAAAAGCCACTTTTCATGTATTACCTTTTGGGGTTTTCCCCGATTAACAGACAAAATAATCTGTTAAAAGGTTGCATAATCCATTTCAAATGAAAACCACACTCATTATCGCGTTGCTGATTTGTTTTCCTTTCACCTTCTTTTTTACGGAAAAGCAATATGTTTCTCCGTCCCATTCATCGCCTTCATACAGCCGCCCTTCCGCGAAACCCTATGAAGAGCCCGTTAAACGGGCAAATCCGGCACAAAACTTCCAATTTCCGGCCTCGGGCAATTTCATCATGAATATTTTTAATGACCCGGACCCAATTGCAGGGCAGTTAAATACAAGCGAAAATCGTGCCAATTTAGATTCAATAAAAATAAAAAGTCAAAATGTCAGCATTGTTTTCTGGAATGTTGAAAACTTGTATGACCCGTATGATGACACCACGAAACTGGACGATGAATATACCACTGCAGGTGCAAAACACTGGAACTACTCAAAATTCAGCATCAAGCTGAATCATATTGCCAAGACCCTGCTGGCCATTGGCAGGTGGGAGGCCCCGGCAATAATAGGTTTGTGCGAAATTGAAAACCGGTATGTACTGAACAAGCTGATCTATGAAACACCTCTAAAATCATGGAAATACAAGATAATCCACCATGATTCACCCGATCTGCGCGGTGTGGATGTTGCCATGCTCTACCGGCCCGACCTGTTCAGGGTGATTTCAACCCGTTTTATCCCGATCCGTTTCCCGTTTGATACGCTGTCGCAAACAAGGGAGATACTGATGGTGAAGGGAGCAATTTTCAGGGGTGACAGTCTTGTGATGTTCGTCAACCACTGGCCTTCGCGGCGCGGAGGGTACCTGGCTTCACAACCGCGCCGCGATTGGGTTGCATCTGTTTTACGGGGGCTGGTTGATTCGGTGCAGGCCGGAACCGGAGATGCAAACATCCTGATCATGGGCGATTTTAACGATGAACCAGGCTGCAATAGCCTGGAAAACATCCTGTCGGCCAGTCGTGACACCTCTGTCCTCGATCTAAAAAGCCTCTACAATCTCATGGGGATAAATAATCTCGGTCACCTCGATGGAACCCTGAAATTCAGGGATCAATGGAGTACCTTCGACCAGTTCATCGTGTCGGGCTGGCTTATGGCCGGCTTATCGGGACTTAAGGCAGGCGCCCGCAATGCAAGGGTTTACAAATCCACCTTCCTGCTCGAAGATGATAATACCTATTTTGGAAAAAAACTCAACAGGAGTTATTCCGGCCCAAGGTATCACGGCGGGTTCAGCGACCATCTCCCGGTAGTGGTTGAACTCAGCCACACACAAAGGTAGCTGGTGACTTGACGCCAATAACTGAAAAAACAGCCTGGCTGAATTTTTATTTCAAAGCCAAAATCAATTTCAACTCCCGACCGGCCGATGATCCCGCAGTCCGGCAAATCAGGTCCATTCAGGTAAACCAGCATATCTGTCCCTGATACCCCCGGGTTCATCTTAAATTATTGAATAACTCCCTATATAAGTGTAGTTTGGCCTCTAAACTTCGCCCCTTAAAGACCGTAATCCCAATAATTGCAAAAAGGCATAACAATTCATTTTCGTAAAACAAGCCTGTTTCCAATTGTTATACGGGTTATTTCCAGACCCCTGCAATCTCCATGCCACAGGAACCACACAGGCCGTTTTCTAAATTTGTGGCAGATATGCGGTATCCCGAACGCTCAATGACAGGGTGTCTGCAAGACGGGCACAAGGTATGCCGGGCATCGGTTCCGGGGAC
>JBAXFZ010000500.1:0-2888 GCA_037139685.1 Bacteroidota bacterium | reverse complement strand
CGGTGCGGAGGTGAGGATTGCCGGGTTTGAACTGGTCACAGGCGACCTGATCGTACTCCAGGAGGGCGACAGGGTTCCGGCAGATGCCACAGTGCTGAGCTCAGTGAGCTTGCTGGCGGATGAATCGCTTCTGACAGGAGAGCCTATACCCGTAAGGAAAAGCAACTGGGACGGCACTGCCATAACCGGCCAGCCCGGGGGCGACGATTTGCCGTTTATCTATTCAGGGTCGATGATTGTCCAGGGAAACGGCCTTGCCATTGTATCGAGTATTGGGATTGATACAGAAATCGGAAAAATCGGCAAAGCCATGGAGGGCGTTAAGGAACAGCCCACCAGGTTAAAGCAGGAAATGGGCTCGCTGGTCAAAAAACTCACCATTATCGCCATCATACTCTGCCTCCTTGTCATTGCAGGTTACACGATCACACGGGGCAGCCTTATCAAAGGCATTCTCACCGGGATTACACTGGCAATGGCCATCCTGCCCGAGGAATTTCCTGTAATCCTGACAGTATTCATGGCGCTCGGTGCCTGGCGGATGTCAAAGAAGAGGGTCCTCACCCGGAACCCATCAGCCATCGAAACCCTGGGTTCGGCAACCGTTCTTTGTACAGATAAAACAGGCACGCTGACGCAGAACCGGATGACCGTTACCAGGCTCTATAACGGGAGGGATTTCCTGGAAGTTACAAAATCAAGGGAGCTGAATTCCGAATTTCACGAAATCATCGAGTTCGGGATTCTGTCAAGTCAAACCAATCCCTTTGATCCAATGGAAAAGGCGATCACCGGGATGGGTGAATTGTACCTCAAAGGGACTGAACACATCCACCTGAACTGGGAGATGACCAGGGAATACCCGCTGTCAAGAGAGCTGCTGGCGATGTCACGGGTTTTCTCACATAAGGGAACCCGGGAAAAGATCATTGCAGCAAAGGGCGCTCCTGAAGCTGTTTTTGAGCTCTGTCACCTCGACGCTGCCAACAAAAAAAAGCTGTTCCTGGCTGTTGAGGAGATGGCTGCCGGCGGACTAAGGGTATTGGGTGTGGCCAGGGCAAAAATCAATGCAAAGGAGTTGCCCGAGATACAGCACGATTTCCGGTTTGAGTTTATCGGTTTGATCGGGCTCTCCGATCCAATCCGGAAAAATGTGAAAGAGGCAGTTGCCGTATGTTATAAAGCAGGTATCCGGGTGATCATGATCACAGGGGATTACCCTGTCACCGCCCTGCACATTGCCGGGCAGATCGGTCTTGAAAATCCTCTTCAATGCATCGCCGGGACTGAATTGACGGCCATGTCAGACCAGGAACTTTGCAGGAAGATCAAGGATATCAACGTTTTTGCCAGGGTAGTTCCGGAACAGAAACTGAAAATTGTAAATGCATTAAAGAAAAACGGGGAAATTGTAGCCATGACGGGCGACGGGATCAACGATGCGCCAGCCCTGAAATCGGCGAACATCGGCATAGCCATGGGCGAAAAGGGAACCGATGTTGCCCGCGAAGCGTCGTCGCTGGTGCTGATGGATGACAATTTCTTATCCATCGTTGGTGCCATAAAAATGGGCAGGAGGATCTTCGACAATCTTCAGAAGGCATTCGGTTACACATTCGCTATTCACGTACCCATTGCCGGGTTATCGTTGATTCCCATCCTGCTGGGTAGTTTCCCGATTATTTTATGGCCGGTCCATATCGTTTTCCTTGAATTAATCATCGATCCGGCCTGCTCCATTATTTTCGAGGCTGAAAAGGAGGAGAAAAATGCGATGAACCGCCCCCCCAGGAGGATTGATGAACCCTTTTTCGGGGGAAGAAAAATCCTCTTCAGCTGTCTGCAGGGAGTTGGCATTCTCCTTGTCACCCTTGCTGTTTACCTGCTGGGACTGCATCTCGGGTATGATGTAAAAGAGGTGAGAGCAATGGTATTCATCACCCTGATCGTTTCTAACATCGCTGTAATATTAACAAACCGGTCGTGGACCGATCACATTTTCAGAATAATCGCCACCCCGAACCGCGCAGTTGCCTGGGTTACCGGGGGGGCACTCTTCTTCCTGGCCCTGATCCTCAACATCCCCTTTTTCCTGGCCCTGTTCCAGTTTGGCAAACCCTCACTGGTGCATATTGTTCTTTGCTGCCTCGCCGGTTCGACAACCATTACCTGGTTCGAATTTTACAAGCTGTTTAAAAAGAAAGATCAGCCATTCCTTTAAAAGTCACGGTAATGCAGGCTTCCGCGCAACCTGAAGCCAGCACGGGAGATGATTTCCGATCAGCTGATGTGTGAATCATGCAACTAATTCCTCAAATTATATAACACTTCCCTCTCCCCTGCTGCCGACCTTTGTTGTATGAGAAAACACGACAATATACCCCACCAGACTGAAACGAAAACGGGTTCCGGCAAAAAGCAAAAGCCGGAAGGTTACCCCCTCTACCCTGTGAGCGAGGATATATACAACCGTTTTATGGAAGAGCGGGATCTCGATCCCGAGGATCTTGCTAAAAGCAAAGATTCTGATGAAAACGGGTACCCTGGAACAAAAAACGAATTGGATTTCACCGGCGATCTCTCCGGAAACGACCTGGACATCCCCGGTTCGGAACTGGATGACCAGATGGAGGCTGTTGGCAGTGAAGATGAAGAAAACAACTACTACAGCCTGGGGGCCGACGGCCATAGTGAACTGGATGAAAACAAAGGTGTTTAATAAATAACCGACATGGAAACAACTAAGAAGAAAACAGTACTGATTGCGCTGGATTATGATCCAACCGCGAAAAAGGTGGCGGAAGCTGGTTTTGCGCTTGCCAAATCGATGAATGCAGAGATCATCCTGCTTCATGTGATCACCGATCCCATATACTATTCATCCGTCG
>JBAXFZ010000499.1:0-2896 GCA_037139685.1 Bacteroidota bacterium | reverse complement strand
CGACCACCTCGGTGCCGGCTGATTCCTTCATCAGGTAGCCGGTTGCCCCGGCCCTCAGCGCACGGTAGATATCCTCGAGGGTTGATTGCATGGAGAGAATTACAATGGCGACGGCAGGGAATTCTTCATGAATTCTTTCGGTTGCCGCGATGCCGTTCATAGAAGGCATCGCAATATCCATCAGGATCACATCCGGTTTTTGCTGGCGGGTGAGGTGAACCGCTTCAAGCCCGTTGTTTGCCTCCGCGACGACGGTTGCCTCACCGGAGGATTCCAGGATCAGGCGGAGGCCCTCGCGTACAATAGTATGATCATCTGCAATCAGCACTGAAATAGCCATGGTTTTATCGTGTTATCCTAAAGGTGACCGAGGTTCCTTTACCGGGTAAGGAGGTGATTTTAAACAGACCGCCCGATGCCTTGGCACGCTCTTTCATGACGGTGACCCCCAGTGTCGGCTTATCTTTTGTCCTTAATCCTTCGCTGTCGAAACCGATTCCGTCATCATCTATTTCAAGGGTAACCTGGTGTTCTGCCTCGGCCAGGATGATGCGGATATTCCGGGCCTGTGCATGTTTGGCAATATTGGTAAATGCTTCCTGCGCCACACGGAACATGGCATATTCAACCCTCCGGGGAAGCTGAACATGCAGGTCCTCGCCCAAAATATCGATATGCAGTCCTGTCCTGTCGGCAAACTGCGCGGCATACCATTGCAGGGCGGGGTAAAGCCCGTAATCTTCCAGCACGGCGGGCCTGAGCTCTGTCATGATGTCGCGTGTTCGGGTAATTGTATCCTCAAGCAGGGTGAGGGAATCATCCAAAAATTTAATCAACCGGGTATTTGCTTCCGAATTGATCTGTGACTTCAGGTAGTTCATGTTGATGATCAGGGCTGTCAGGTTTTGACCTACCTGGTCATGAAGTTCAATCGCCGCTTTGCGCTTTATCTTGTCTTCAACATCTGTGAGTTGTGACAATGTCTCCCGCAGTTCATCCTGTGAAGCCTGAAGTGCCCTTTCCGTGTTTTTCTGAGCGGTGATATCGGTGAGAACAGCCACAGCTCCAATGTTTCCGACTGAAACCGGCGAAATATTGACATTCACCCAGCGGGTTTCGCCATCCTCCGACCTGATCCCTATTTCTTCGTTGTGAATGGCTACCTTCTCCTTGATTGCTCTTGTTAGAGGCCATTCATCCTGTCTCAACGGCGAACCATCGGTATGGATAAATTCCCTCTTCCTGTGTGTCCCGTCAAGGATGGAGGTTTCAGAAGCCGAAAGGATCCTGAAAAAGGCCTTGTTGCTGTTCAGAATCCGTGTCTGGTTATCGTGGTAAGAAACTCCGGCCGGCAGGATATCAAATAGGGTCCTGAGTTTCTCCTCGTTCTCCCTGACGGCCACCTCGGTCTCTTTACGCCGGGTTACATCATCGATAACGGTAACGAAATGTTCTTTATCCATACAATAAATGTACACTGAATACCATGCCTTTAAGCCGGGAGAGTAAGTTTCAAAGCGGGTGGAGGTGCCGGACCCCGCAACCACCAGGTAATGTTCAAAAATATCGGTGTTGTCCAGCAGGATGCCGGGAATAACCTCGCTTGCCCGTTTTCCCTCGACATCCCTGAGCCCTGTAAGTCTCCTGAAGGCTTCATTGACCTCCAGGTAGATGTAATCGTACGGTTTACCTTCATTAAAAAGCATCCGGTGATAGGCGAACCCCTCAGTCATATGATCAAATAATTCCCGGAAGTGTTCTTCGCTTTTTTTCAGTGTTTCATGAATAAGGCTCACCTTTTGTTCTGCCCTTTGCAGCCACCGGGTTGCCAAAAGGATCAGTGTGGTGGCGAATAACATCACCAGGATGGCTGTAATGGCCTCCCCTGATGCCATGTTGAACATGCCTGATTTTTCACCCAGGAGTACCAGGTAGCCAATAACCAGGGGGATTACAATTGCAGCAGGCAAGAGCATCCTGGCAATCTTTTTGCTGTTGTCAATTCCGGACAGCGAGCCGAACAGGCCTCTTTCGGGATGAATTGAGAAGGTTCCGCAGACAAGGATGAAGAACAGTCCGGCTGAAGTGAGTGTCATGGTTGAAAATGGGCCGATATAATATTGTTCCCCAACATTATAGAGGTAACCGACGATCGTTACCGATGATATCAATCCAGCCATGAAGCTGAAAACATGTGCGACGGAAAAAAACAATCTCCCGCCGGCATGAACATTGAAAAGGGCAATCGCTGAACAGGTAAAGGCAATAGCGGATGAAACTGCCATATGTCTGCCAGAAAAACCGGTCCTTATATATTGATCCCTGATAAACAATTCGTTGATTCCAGTGTCGGTGTGCAACAGGTATTCAGCAAGGGTCACTATCCCAAATATGAACATGACCAGGGCACAGGCGCGAACCAGGAGAATTGCTGTTTTACCCGGTCTTCTCCCGGCCGAAAGGAGCAAGGCAATCCCGGCGAAAAAAAAGCAGGCTGATGTGTTTATCATCATCGGGTCAAATCCAGTGAAGAGGGTTTTCAGGCCTTCGGAACCGATGAACCATCCGAGTGTCACAGTCAAACCTGCAAGTGATACAAGTAAACCGGAAATTCCCGTGATAATTCCCGGCAGGTTCGTCTCTCTCTCTTTCATAGCAATCAGACTGTATTGGAAATTGCTGATTTAATCCACGTAAAATTACAACAATCATTTACAAATCACAAATCGTATTCGCCTTCCCCGATCCCAAACAGCAAACCAGCAGTCACTTTCCGTCCATGGGACTTTATTCCCCTGAGATCCCTGCCAACCCGCAAAAACCATCCCCAACCCACTTCATCATTCCTGCATTCCTGCATTCCTGCATTCCTGCATTCCTGCATTCCTGCATTCCT
>JBAXFZ010000498.1:0-2899 GCA_037139685.1 Bacteroidota bacterium | reverse complement strand
CTGAATATTTTTACTCTTCTTAAAGTGGCGTATTATGAGAAATTTAACGGATCTGAGGGTAACAGTTCAACCTCTTCACAGGCGATAGAGACTTATTCCACCACTGCCACCAGCATTCCGAACATGGAGGATATCAACAAGGACAACACCCTGAGCGAGACGGAGCGGTATTACCAGTATGTTGTGCAGTTGCGCCGCGACAAGATGAAACCGGGGATGAACTATATCACCAACGTTTATCGTGCGAACGATATCCCCCTTGCCGACGGCACCAAGGGATCGGTTACCTGGTACCAGTTTAAAATCCCCATCCGGACCCCCGACAAGGTGGTTGGAACGATCAACGATTTCACCTCCATCCGCTTCATGCGCATGTTCTTCAAGAACTTCCAGCGCCCGGTCGTTTGCCGTTTTGCCACTCTCGAGCTGACGCGCGGTGAATGGCGGAAATACAACTACAGCCTGCTGTCGCCCGGTGAATATATTCCTGATGACGGGCAGAATATCACCCAGTTCGATATTGCTACCGTGAGCATTGAAGAAAACGGAAGCAAACAGCCGATTCCCTATGTGATCCCTCCGGGGATCCAGCGTGAAACCAACTGGGGGTCGACCAATATGCAGAAACTCAACGAACAGTCAATGTCGTTTAAGGTTTGCAACCTGGTCGACGGTGATGCACGCGCTGCATACAAGACCACCGAGTTTGACTTCCGCCAGTTCAAACGGCTGAAAATGTTTGTACATGCCGAGCAGTCGGTGCACAACCAGAATCTCAAGACGGGCGACCTGACCATCCTGATGCGGATCGGGTCGGACTTTACCGAGAACTACTACGAATATGAAATTCCCCTCACCTTTACACCCTGGGGAACGACGGTTACAAACGGGGATGCCATCTGGCCTCCCGGGAATGAGTTTGATATTGACCTGGAAAGGCTGGTCCAGGTGAAATACGACCGGCTCGTTGCCGCCCGTGACCACAGTCTCGATCTGACCTCCACCACGCCGTTTGTTGAGTATGACGGAAAGAACCGGATTACTGTCGTGGGTTCCCCGACCATCAGCGATGTCAGGGCGATCATGATCGGTATAAGGAACCCCAAAAAGAGCCCGCAAACTCCCAACGATGACGGGAATCCAAAATGCGCTGAAATTTGGGTGGACGAGCTTAGGCTGACCGATTTCAGCAAGGTTGGCGGCTGGGCTGTAAATACACGGGTGGCCGTCGAACTTGCCGACCTGGGACGGGTACAGGTCACCGGCAGCTACATCAGTGCAGGCTTTGGTACACTTGAACAAAAACAGACCCAGCGGCTTATGGAGTCGAACCTCGCATTCGGGGTATCCACCGACCTGGAACTGGGCAAGTTTTTCCCGGCCAAGACAGGCATCCGCATACCGATGCATTATGATTATTCGATGTTGCTGACCAGCCCCAAGTACGACCCGCTAAACCCCGACCTGAACCTCAGCGATGTGATCGGCGCCTATAACACCCAGCGTCAGAAAGATTCGATTAAACAGATTACCGAGGGCTATACCACGACCAAGAACTTCAACCTGATGAATGTCAGGAAGGACCGGACCGGGGATAAGAAGCCGAAGGTCTACGACATTGAGAACTTTAATATAAGTTATTCCTATTCCGAAGTTTTCCACAGGGATGTTGATGTTACGAAGGACCTGAAGAAACATTATGCAGGGGGGCTTGGTTATACATTCTCGGGGATGCCGAAAAACGTCCTCCCCTTCCAGCGGAATAAAATATTCAACAAAACCAAGGTGTTCACGCTGATCAAGGACTTCAATTTTTACTACCTCCCGAAATCTTTTACCTTCAGGACCGATATGATCCGTGAAATCGATCAGAAGCAATACCGGAATAAAAGTACCGCCATCGTCCCCATGGAGACCTTTTACATAAAACGGTGGGATTGGAGCCGGCTTTTTGACCTGAAGTATGACTTTTCAAAATCGTTTAAGATTTCGCTGGTCTCCAACACCAGTGCTTTTATCAATGAGCCCCCCGGCCAGATCGACCGGTCAAACCGTGACCAGGTATGGAACCAGATTTTTTCCCTGGGTACAAAAAGCAACTACAACCAGGTGCTTGGCGTTATGTGGGATGTCCCCATCAACAAGATCCCTTATCTCGATTTCATCAACCTGAATGCCGGGTACCAGGCAACCTACCACTGGGCAGCCTCTCCGCTATCCATCAAGGCCCAATACGGAAGTACAATCGAAAATGCAAATGCAAAGTCGCTGAACGGTCAACTAAACCTGGTGACGCTTTATAACAAGGTTCCTTTCCTTAAAAAGATTAACCAAAGCACTGCCACTCCCCGGAATAAAAAGCCCGAGCCTCCTAAAGCACCAAAAGATAAAAGCCTTGCCAAGCAGGACTCTTTGAAAAATGTTAAAACCGGGCCTGGTTTCGGGAAGGTATTGCTCGATGGTACACTTCGTTTCCTTATGGGGGTCAGGCAGGCAAAATTCACCTATAACCAGGGTAACGGCATCATGCTGCCAGGCTTTAAACCTGAGCCGATAGCGCTTGGAAACAACTGGAACAATAATGCACCTGGTCTGGGTTTTATTTTTGGTGATCAGCATGATATTCGTCACCAGGCTGTTGATAATGGCTGGATGACGGTCGACACCATGCTGAATTCAGCCTACCTGACCAAATACACTGAAAACCTGAACATGACAGTCAATATCGAACCCATTAAGGACCTGCGTATCGAACTGATTGCCAATAAACAGTATTCAAAATCACACCAGGAATATTTCAAGGCTGATCAGAACGGGAAATTCAACTCCTTTTCACCCTCCGACATGGGAACCTTCTCGATGACCTATATCGTGATCGGGACAGCCTTTGTTACCGATG
>JBAXFZ010000497.1:0-2901 GCA_037139685.1 Bacteroidota bacterium | reverse complement strand
AGTAAAACGAAGAACCTTAGCCAATCAAATTTCAACTAAATAATGGACAACCTCAAACCATCTGACCGATACTATTAAATATTAATATATTGTATGTTAAATCAGGCAATTTAGATTCAATATTAACCTTCTCCTGTGCCGGATTGGGATAAATAGTAAATACCTTATTTGTCATAAGGGGACCATTGAATCCAACTCCGGTATTATAATTTGTTTTAAGAATAGTTCCACAAGAGCCTACAATATATCCAGAATCAGCTGATTGGAAATAAACTGACAATAAGGGATTTGAAGTGACCGATTGTAGTTCATTCCAGAACGAACCTGAATTATTTGTTTTTAGTATTATTCCGCCATCACCAACAGCATATCCAGTTACTAAATTGCTCATAAATATGCCAAAAATAGAACTTAATGTGTTACTTGGACTTTCTGACCAATTGAGTCCGCCATTGGTTGTTTTGAGAATTGTTCCATAGTTGCCGGCAACAAATCCATGATTTACGTCAGTGAAAGAAACACAATTGATATCCTGGGTTGTATTGGTGTTCAGGTTAGTCCAGGATATCCCTCCATTAACTGTTTTAACTACTTTTCCATGTGCGCTTACTGCATATCCGGTATCCGCATTATTGAAGAAAATTCCTTTAATATCCAATGCAATCCCTGAAACCAGGCGGGTCCAGGTCAATCCACCGTTTGTAGTTTTCAAAATGGCTCCCAGCCTCCCTGCAACATAACCTGTATCCTGGGAAAGAAAAAAGACTGTCAATAAGGTATCTTGCGGGCATGTGGCTAACGATATCCAATTATCCCCGCCATCAGTAGTTTTTAACATGACTCCATTCAATCCAACCGCATAACCAGTATTTTGATTTGCAAAATGGACAGACATCAATGAATGGGAATTAGTATGTGTAGTATCCCAGGTTAAACCGGCATCGACTGTCCTTACAATAATTCCGTTATAACCTACAACATATCCCCTCTCAAAGGATGTAAAATACACTGAAGTTAATGGGTTTAGTGTTCCGTTTGTCAGGTTTTCCCAATTATTTCCTCCATTGGTCGTTTTTAAAATGACACCACACGTTCCTACAGCCATTGCATTGTAACTATTTGTACAAACAACACTTGCTAAAGAGTTCATAGAAAAAGAAACCTGTTGAATCCAAGTGTTTCCTGAATCTATAGTCTTTAGAATTTCTCCTGATTGGGTCGAGACATATCCTGTATTTGTATCAGAAAAACGGACTGCTGTGAAAAAATAATTGCTCCCGGGACTTACATTGGTCCATGTAGTACCTGCATCAATTGTTTTTAAAAATGTTCCGTAATCCCCTGCTGCAAATCCAACTTCGTTATTGATAAAATAAACCGATCGAATACAGTTTATTGTTCCTGAGTTGCGTGTTGTCCATGTCCCTCCCCCATTAGTTGTTCTCATGATTGAACCTAAATAACCCACCGCAAATCCTGTGTCCTGATTCGGAAAAAAAACGGAATACAAATCTTGATTCCCGGCATCAACCATGGTCCATGTGGAACCACCATCGTTAGTTTGAAGTATTTTCCCCCATAAAGAGGACGCATAACCCGTATTCACATTCGTAAAATAAATAGATGAAATATTCCAGGACGTTGCAGTGAATTGCTGAGTCCAAATCTGTCCACCATTTTCAGTTTTCAGGATCAGGCCTTCATCCCCGGCAATGTAACCATTGTTCTCATTAATAAAAAATACTGAATTAAGACGTTTTGTTGTCCCGGTGTTCACAACTGTCCAGTTTACTCCACCATCAATAGATTTAAAGAGTGTACCATGTTCCCCAACGATAAAGCCTACGTGCGATGTCACGAAACAGATACTTGTCAGCATGTTACCTTGTGGAACAGGATTGATCCAATTCCAGTTTTGTGCATGTGTAATATTAACGATGGAGAGAATGACAAATAAATAAATGTATTTCATAATACCTTATTCTATAACAATAAATTGACCTATGTACGTCCGGAAAGAAGTATGATTTTTTTAGGGGGTTATATTAAGTGAACATGCTTGTGAATGCTGTAAAAACCAACTAAAAATCCGAAAAGATCTCTATAATTCAACTTGGAAGAGATTTTGTATTGTCTTTCAAATGTAATGCATATTTTTTTATCAGTTAAAAGAAATGCAGTTGTTTACGACCATAAAAAAAGCGGTCAGGCATGAGCCTGACCGCCGGATCACTTGATGGAACCGCTAGGTTAGAAAGTGATCTTGTTCTCTACATCGGTGATGCTTGCATCGAACGATGATTTGAGAAAATCGATGACCTTCTTGATCCCCGGAGTGAAGCTGGTGGTGAAGACGTTCCCATCCGAATCGTTCAGTCTCATGGAACAGTTGAAATCGTTGGAGGAAATCTGGAACCGTTCCAGCTCCGAGCGGGTCTGGACCAGTTTCGCCCTCTTTTCGACAACCAGTTGCAGGTTTTCGACCTTGAGGATTTTCTCCATCATGGTCATTTCCCGCTTGGGCTCGGGAGCAGGGATGACAGGCTTTTCCTGTTCAACCTGCTGGACCGGCTTCATCACTTCGGTGGTGTTTCCTTCCGGGTTGAGAACCGATTTTGCTGCAGCGAGAACTGCGTTTTCTTCTTTTGATGCTCCGCCGTTTGTCGGCTTCAGTACTGGTGCTGTAATCTTTGTCATTGTGTTTCGCTGCTGCCCTGCAGACTTTTTTAGGCATCTGGCTCGCCTGGGTTTAAGAAAAAATTTATGCCCCGGTAAAAAACGGAATGAAAATTTTAAGCAAGAGTTCAGGTCAGATTTTTCCTTCAAAATCTGAATGAACCTGCAATGGTGACGGTGCCTTCAGGCGGTCACTCTTAGCGAAAAAGATTTTCATGAGTTTAA
>JBAXFZ010000496.1:0-2902 GCA_037139685.1 Bacteroidota bacterium | reverse complement strand
CCTCAATTTTCCCCTTTTTCCTTTCCGATCGAACGATGAGCATGGCCTTGCCGAAAAACAGGTGAATGTTTCCTGCCTGGAACGGTTCCATGGAACGGGGATTCCCATTGCCAACACCTGCAATGGTGCCCGGCCCGGCCAGCTTAAATTCCACCAGGTTGTCGGCAAGCGGGCATGGAATTCCATCTTTGTCAACTGCTTCAACCAGGATGAATGAGAGATCGGCGCCATCGGCTGAAATTGTGGTCCGGTCGGGGGTTATTTGCAGCCGATAGGGTTCACCTGCCGTTTTCATGGTTTCCTCCCCGATGACTTCACCCTCCCTGCTGGCAACTGCCCTGAGTTCACCAGGCTCATAGGCAACCGAGTCCCACATCAGCCGGAAGCGTTCTGCCGATTTCGGGGAGCCGGGTTTCTTGCATCTTGTCCCAAGGGATTTCCCGTTGAGGAAGAGTTCTGCGCAATCGCCGTTGGTATATACAAAGACAGGCACATTTTTCCCGGTCATGCCGGGCCAGTTCCAGTGTGGCAGAATGTGAACGGTGGTCACCCCTGGCATCCAGTAGCTTTTGTAAAGGTAATAACGGTCTTTCGGGATCCCGCAAAGGTCAAGGATCCCGAAATAGGAGCTGTGGGAATCGTCACCGGCGGCCATCCCGTGCGTCGTTGTCCAGCCGCTGTTGTAGGGCGTTGGCTCCCCCAGGTAATCGAAGCCGGTCCATACGAATTCGCCGGCCACATAGGGTTCGTCCTGCTGCCACATGAAATCATCGTCAGCAATTTCGGCCCATTCGGGGGCATTGAGGTCATAGGAACTCACCTGCATGGCTGTTCCAAAGTCGGTCTTTTTCCCAGGCAGGGGCAGCTCGTAAAATCCCCTTGTGCTGACTGTCGAAGCAGATTCGCTGATGATGACAGGTTTGCCCGGTTCCATCTGGCGCGCCAGGTCATAGCGGCGGCCGTAGTTCCAGCAATGCACGTCATAATAGTCAAAGTGGCGGGTAAGGGCGCTGTTGCGATTGTCGCAAACCATGGTGACCGGCCTGGTTTCGTCATATTTCCTGACATAGTTCACCATGGTCGACAGCTGCCGGAAACCGCCGTTGGTGTTGGTTTGTTCATCGCCCATCTCGTTTCCGACGCTCCAGATAAACACCGAGGGATGGTTGCGGTCGCGTATTACGAAATTCCGGATGTTCCGGGAAGCAAATTCATCGAACCCGGTCTCCGGGCCGATATCGGCCTTCTGGTCATATTTGTCGAAAACCTCGTCAAAAACCAGGATTCCCATTTTATCGCAGAGATCGAGCATCTCAGGAGCTGCCGTGTTGTGGCTGGTCCTGATCGCGTTGCATCCCATAGCCTGGAGTTGTTCCAGCCTGTGCGTCATGGCCCGCGTTGAAAAGGCAACGCCCAGCGGCCCAAGGTCATGATGCAGGTTGACTCCCTTGAGCTGAACCCGTTTATCGTTGAGATACAACCCGTGATCAGGGGTGAACCGGA
This sequence comes from Bacteroidota bacterium, assembly GCA_037139685.1. Lineage (GTDB taxonomy): Bacteria > Bacteroidota > Bacteroidia > Bacteroidales > FEN-979 > CAIVAT01. The sequence continues at coordinate 1,399 of JBAXFZ010000496.1, read as the reverse complement.
GTGTGCGGATGCCGAAAGGGGTGCGGCATGAGTCAAGGATCTCGCCGCCCATGCTGACGATGGTTTTTACAGTGTACATCACCCCGTTGTTTATCTCCCATAACCCCGGCGACGGAAGGGTTATGGTTGTTTCAAAATCGTTGCTTCCCCCCGGGGCGGTGGGGCCGCTGGCTGTCTTTTTGGCAATCACCTTCCCTTTAGGGCTGATTATATCCTGTTCAACGGTTATGTCGCCCGGAACGGACGATCTGTTAAGGAGGGTCGAAATGATCCTGACATCGGCATAGTTCGGTTTAACAATTGGCGTGATGATCCTGGTTCCCCAGATCGCCACATGAACCGGGTTTACAATGACCATCTGGATCTTCCTGAAGATGCCTGCTCCGGGGTACCACCTGCTGTCGTGGTTGCGTGTGTCGGCATGGATGGCAACGGTGTTTTCCCCTTTCGGCAACAGCAGATCGGTTATGTCGAGGTAGAATGAATTGTACCCGTAGTCCCATGTGCCCGCCAGCCTGCCGTTGATATAAATTTCGGGTGAGGTGAGTATCCCGTCGAATACCAGGTAAACCCGGTTGCCTTCGCATCCTTTGGGAATTATCAGTTTGTTCCGGTACCAGCCTTCGCCTTTCCATGGAAGTTTTCCCGTATTGCCGTTCGCATCTGGTATAAAGGGGCCTGCGATGGCCCAGTCGTGCGGAATGGTTACATCCTGCCACTTCGAATCGTCGAATTTAACACGGTAGGCATTCTCAACGGGCCCTTTCGCGAATTTCCAGCCGTAAGTCAGGGTGGTGATGTTCCGGGCGGAAGCGGATGCCGGGAGGAACTGGAAGGAGAGCAATGCAAACAATGCAAACAATGCAAGCAATGCATGCAATGAAGACAATGAAGACAATGAAAGGATGCGGGATTGAAGGGAAGGGGAGGGGGTGGAGTTTGACATGATAATTCTGATTTGGGTAATTGATTGAATGACTGGTATTGTTAGCCTATTTGATCTTCTTTAAGATTGCAGAGGTCAATGATTTCAGGCGGACATTATTTCCGCGGATGGTTTTTCCTGTAAGTAGATCGATATAGTTTGCATGAACAGGAAGGGGAAAGTCCTGGGTGGCTGGTCCCAGGTTAAAGAGCACGAGTATCTCGTCACCGGCATCCGATCGTTTATAGGCCAGTTTTTTGCCTTCCGCAACCATGAAGGTGATATCTCCTGTCGCAAGAACCGGGTTTTGCCTGCGGATGCTGATGAGTTTTTTGTACCAGTCGAACTGAGCCTGGTTGAACCCGACGGGGTCATATTGCTTTGCTCCCGGCTGGAAGTTGTTCCGTGTTTCATGTTCGAATTTAAACTCCTTCCACCACAGCGGTTTCCGGCAATGGGGATCATCGGCGCCCC
>JBAXFZ010000495.1:0-2904 GCA_037139685.1 Bacteroidota bacterium | reverse complement strand
GATGATGATCATGAGGATGATCATCGCCCCGGAAATGGCGATGGTCTTCATCACCTCACCCTTACTTGTCGCACTCCGGTGCTGCTGGATGGCAAAGATGATCTTCGCCCTGTTTGCTTTGGCCAGCAGCTCACGGGAACTCCCCTTGGCCCTGGCATCCTCGTCCCCGACCGAGGTGATCACCGTTTCTCCATAGGTAACATCCCAGGTGGTCTCTCCCTCCGAAAGCCTGATGGAATCACTTCGGAAAAAGGGATCGCCGGCAAGAACCTTCAGCTTTTTTTCGATCGACCTGGCTCTCTCTTCCGGGGTGAAAGGGCCGATTCTGGCGTAAATGGTGAATATGGGGGTGCCAAAGGGGGCTACCGCTGCCCCCCTCTTCTTTGCAGCCTGCGATGGTTTTTGACCGGCGGTGTCGTTTTGCTGACTCGCCCCGGCCGCACTGGCGGAAACGAAAATGATCAGCAGTAACAGGCTGGTTATAAATGAGAATCTTGGGTTTTGTTGCATATTCACGGATGTTCCAAATCAGAGGCCAAGATAGTTATAATATTACAATTATTTCATATGACGGGAAGGGGCTTTTCCAGGTAATTGAAACTTTATTACCTTTGCCCTGTGAAGAAATCAACAGCAAAGATATTTACCCTCCTTCTTGCATGGTATGTGCTTTCACTGTCCATGGCACCCTGTGTTGATACTTCGCTCGATTTCCGGGTACCACAGCATGTCTGTGCGGGCCATCCTTCAAATGATGCCGGTGCTGATCACCATGACTCCTGTTCGCCTTTCTGCACCTGTTCATGCTGCAACCTGGCCATGGAGGTGGAACCCTCCTGCATGGTTACCATAGCCTCCTGCCAGCCGCAAAAAAGAACCTTCTCCTTTACCCCCCGGTTCATCTCCTGTTTTACCTACGTTATCTGGGAGCCTCCCAAAGCATAGTACCCGATACGCGTTAATCCCGCATAATTTCCTGTCAACCGTTCACCTGCCTGCCTTTGCAAAGCCGGGAAGGGGAACCTGTTTTTCTTAATTAATTCATTGATTTTATGATAGATCGGATAATCACCTTCTCGATACATAATAAATTGCTGGTCGCCCTTTTTGTCCTCGCCCTCATTGGCTGGGGGATATGGTCCATCATCCGCCTTCCGGTCGATGCCGTGCCGGATATCACCAACAACCAGGTTCAGATCATCTCGGTTGCCCCGACCCTGGCGACACAGGAGGTCGAACAGTATATCACCGCTCCTATCGAGGTCGCCGTTGCTACGGTACCTGATGTGGTGGAGCTCAGGTCAATCTCAAGACTTGGATTGTCGGTGGTGACCATTGTGGTTAAGGATGATGTCGATGTTTTCAGGGCACGGCAGCAGATCAGCGAACGGCTGAAGGAGGCGGAGTCGCAAATCCCTGAGGGGGTCGCCCGCCCTGAAATGGCGCCCGTTTCGACTGGGCTGGGAGAGATATACCAGTACCTGGTTAAGGTTAAAAAGGGGTATGAAGGGAAATACTCCCTTACTGAGCTGAGAACGATCCAGGACTGGATCGTCAGGCGGGAACTGCTGGGAACTCCTGGTGTTGCCGAGGTGAACAGCTACGGTGGATTTGTAAAGGAATACGAGGTTGCCGTCAACCCTGAACGGCTGAAAAGCATGAAAATCTCTGTCCCTGAAATATTCACCGCCCTGCAGAATAACAATGAAAATACGGGAAGCGCCTATATCGAGAGGGACCGGAACTCATACTTCATCCGGGGTGTAGGCCTGGTTGGAACACTTGAGGATATAGGAAAAATTGTCGTGCGCGGAGGGCAGGGGCTCCAACCTGTTTTGATCCGTGACCTGGCGGATGTCAGGTTTGGACGGGCAATCCGTTACGGCGCCTTCATCTGCGACACCAGCGAGGCTGTGGGAGGAGTGGTGATGATGCTAAAGGGATCAAATGCAACGGAGGTGGTTGCCAATGTTAAAAAACGGATGGCAACCATTGCCACCTCCCTGCCCGAAGGGGTCTATATTGAACCCTACCTCGACCGCACCGACCTGGTGTCGCGGGCCATCGGCACAGTCACAAAAAACCTGGTTGAGGGAGGTCTGATTGTTGTGCTGGTGCTTGTGCTGATGCTTGGAAGTTTAAGGGCCGGGCTTGTCGTGGCCTCGGTCATTCCGTTGTCGATGCTCTTTGCAATCTCACTTATGAAGCTGTTTGGCATTTCAGGGAACCTGATGAGCCTGGGAGCCATCGATTTCGGGCTGATCGTCGACGGGGCCGTGATCATTGTTGAGAATGTGGTACACCGCCTCTCCCGTGTGAAATCACAAAACCCGGGAATGCCGGCTCTTCATGGCAGCCAGATGGACCTTCATGTGCTGGAATCTTCAAAGAACATGATGAGCTCGGCAACTTTCGGCCAGGTCATCATCCTTGTTGTTTACCTGCCGATCCTGAGCCTGGTAGGCATCGAGGGGAAGATGTTCCGTCCGATGGCCCAGACGGTTGGCTTTGCCATCCTGGGCGCACTTATTTTATCACTTACCTATGTCCCGATGATTTCTGCCCTTGTCCTGAACAGGAAGCAGGAGACCGGGTTGCGCATGGCCGACAGGATGATGGGTTTCCTGCACCGGGCTTTTGACCCGGTGTTCCGCTACTCGCTGGGACATAAACTCCAGGTCCTGGCCATTACCTTCCTGTTATCCATGGCTGCATTGGCTCTCTTCTTGAATCTCGGAGGTGAATTTATTCCAACGCTCGAGGAGGGCGACCTGGCATCGGGTATCATGACCCTGCAGGGGGGATCGCTGACAAATACGGTGGAAACCGTTAAAAAGGCGAATAAGATCCTGAAGGAAAATTTCCCGGAGGTTAAATATGCCATCTGCAAGGTGGGTGCAGGCG
>JBAXFZ010000494.1:0-2910 GCA_037139685.1 Bacteroidota bacterium | reverse complement strand
AACTGGATCCCCAGAAATCCAAAACTCATGTTCCAGATTTGCCAAAAGTTCAATGCAGGTTTTTCCTTCATCAGGTTGTAGAATTTTATCAGTTTAATAGTCCAAAAATAAGAACTTTCTATTACTTTTATAGCCTAAATTTTGACTATGATCCGAAATCTTTTGCTGCTCAGCAATTCTACCAACGCCGGGGAGGAATATCTGGCCTGGACAAGGACCTATATCAAGGATTTTTTATCAAGGTTTGGCGTGCGTAAAGTTCTATTTATTCCTTATGCCGGCGTCAATTTAACCTCATCGGGAGTCGAAAAATCGTTTGATCTTTATGAGGAGCGCGTGAAAAGGATTTTTAAAGAGATGGGCTTCAGTCTTCATTCAATCCACAGGGAACCCAACCCTGTAATTGCCGTGAATGAAGCCGAATCGATTGTGATCGGGGGCGGGAATACCTTCCACCTGGCCCTGATGATGCAGGAGTTCGGGATGATGGAGGCGATAAGGCGAAAGGTGCTCAGGGGGATCCCCTTTGTTGGCTGGAGCGCGGGAGCCAATGTGGCATGTCCTACGATGAAGACCACCAACGACATGCCAATCTGCGAGCCGCCTTCGTTCAACTGCCTGAAACTGGTCCCGTTCCAGATAAATCCGCATTACATGGATGTAAACCCGGCGGGGCATGCAGGCGAGACGCGCGAACAGCGCATTCTTGAATTTCTTTCGGTAAACCGCGATGCAACAGTGGTAGGGCTTCGTGAAGGATGCCTTTTACAGGTTGAGGGAGACACAATGACCCTTTCAGGCGACAGGAACCTCAGGGTTTTTCGCTTTGGTTTTGAAGCCCAGGAATTCCAGGCTGGTGAGAACCTCGATTTTCTTCTGAAATAGATTAATTCTTTACCACCTGGACCACGCCCCATTCATGGGATTTCGCGGTGGCCTTCAGCAGGTATACCCCCCGCGGCAAGTGTGATACCGGTATCCGGATTCCCCTCGCATGGAGCCCTTCTGCCAGCACGACACTCTGTCCCGACAGGCTGAACAGCTCCAGCTGTTCAATCTCTTTCGTTGCCTCAATAGTTAGGTAGTCGTTCACCGGGTTGGGATAAACCTTTGTAATGAGTATTGACTGTTCGGTCATTCCAACTCCCCCGATCCTTGTTACGGAAACAACACGCACAGCCTTGCCTGTGGCCGAATCTCCGGAAGCAGCCCTGGGGGTAACTTCGAAAACAAGCCATTTACCCACGTCAACCGTGTCAATCTTGTAGGTGAGTGAGGTATCGATGGCCACTGCATTGGTGCCCAGTGAATCGGGACTGCGCAACCATCGGTAGGTGCTGCTGTCCTCGCGGATCCCATTCAGGTTTTCATAGGTATAGACGCCGTTAACGATATACTGGTTGACCAGTGTTCCCTGGATTGACAAATCGTAAGCCCACGGCGGGGTAGGAGTCGACGGGTTCATGTTGTTGAAATAACATGAGAATAGGTTAGGGCCCTGACCGGTGGTATCGTGAAAGGGATAGTTCCGGTCGGCTTTTCCAACCAGTTCCTGCGTATTCCTGCCTCCCCTGATCCTGAATTTGAAGGTAAGCGGGCCCTGGTGGATGTAAGCTGTGTCAAGGTATTTTGCAAGCGAATAAGTACTGTCGGAACTTCCTTTGAAAAGCACATCATTTCCGCCGCCATTGTTGAAATTCCCGGCTACCTCAAGGTAGTCGTCGGCGATATTGAAACGGTGGGTTTTGATATAGTATCCCATATTACATTTAAAGGTCATAAGACGCACGGCAGGATTATAATTGTTGTTAAAATCGTCCGTTACGGTAACCAGTGTGTCCGGAACACGGAGCATCCGGTTGGGCAGGTACAATAGTTCCACCTGGCCCTTTGAGCTGTCGCCCTGGTTGATGCGGTATTTGTATTGCTGAACCGAACCCGGGTCAAGGATATAATCCAGGGAATAGTTGAGAGTGGTGCCGATCCTGGTCATGCGGGGAGAACCCTTCATATCATTCATGGTCCCGACAATGACGATTGAATCGTTGGAAGGGTTGAAAAAAGTTGGCGGTACATATTGCATGCTCACAATAAAAGTCGTGATGTTAAGCGGGTCATTATTCCACCAAACAGAAACGTTGGACATACCAGGCTGGGGGGAAAGGGACCGGTTAACTGTTTCAAGTGTTGAGCCATTGATCCTGAACTTGATACTGTATGTTGCCGTTGAATCGAGGGCGTTGTACAGCGCGCCGGAATAAGTGTATCCCGGACCTGCTACCAGTTTCATGGGTAAAATTCCATGATCAAGGATAACAAATACCGAATCGGTGGCGGGATGGAAGATGTTTTGTTTGACCGCTTTAGCCATGTTGACCTGGAAGGTAACCGACCATGTGGTATCAGTTGCAGCCGAAACCCGGTTGCCGGTAATTACAAGGATCAGGATCACGAAAACAAGAGCCATCACCAGGCTGGCTTTCCGGAAGATGGCACAATGGTTGCAGAAATTCATAACGAGAAAAATTTAGCGCTGGATTACCCTGCAAAGATATGAAAATAATGAAGGCTAAATAATCCGTTCGAAGACCTGTGCCGTACGGTTTGTGTTGTAGATCATCAGGTGATGGGTTTCATCGGCAGCTTCGAACCGGGTGGTATAAACCAGATCTTCATTTACCCTGTCGTGTCCGCCCAGGTCGGAACGGTCGGTATTGAGAATGATCCGGTAGTCGCCGGGCTCGGGAACTGCAAACTCGTAATCGGGGATTGAATTGCTTACATGGAAATTGAAGACGAAGATCAACCCCTGCCTTTCAAAAACGATGGTCTGGTTTGCATCATCCATATTCAGCTGGTTGGCAAAGCACTGGCCGAAAAGGTTGTACTTCTTTACCAAAGCCAGCATCT
>JBAXFZ010000493.1:0-2912 GCA_037139685.1 Bacteroidota bacterium | reverse complement strand
CCGAAATCTATCATTGCGGGGCTGTGGTATCGTTTTATCCGAAGGATCACAAGACGATGCTGAAGGTTAACATCGAGGGAACGGCCAACCTGGTGAATAAAGCCCTTGAGCATAAAGTCGCGAAGTTCTGTTATGTCAGTTCAGTTGCAACCCTTGGAAGAGCCGAAAACAATGATGTTTCAACGGAGGAGACCTATTGGGTCCCGTCGGGCAAGAATTCGGTGTATGGCATCAGCAAGTATGGAGCCGAACGCGAAATCTGGCGGGGTATGGAGGAGGGGCTGAATGCAGTCATCATCAACCCGTCGGTCATTCTCGGTCCAGGCTTCTGGCAGGACAATTCAGGATTGTTCAGGCTGGTCTATGAGGGATTGAAATATTACACCCGCGGGGTGAACGGGTACGTGGATGCACGCGATATCAGCAAAGCCATGATAAGCCTGATGGATCAGGATATCTTCGGCGAACGGTTTATCTGTTCTGCAGCAAATCTGTCGTACCAGGATTTTTTCACCCTTATAGCAAAGCACCTGAATAAGCCCGCCCCCGCTGTGAACGTTCCCCCGTCCATGACCGCCGTTGCCTGGCGCGCAGAGGCCGTCAGGGCCTTCCTTACCGGCTCCAGGCCGGAGGTCACCCGTGAAATGGCAACCACAACATCCCAGGTCTACACCTATTCAAGCGCCAAACTTTGCAAAACCCTCAACTTTACATTCCGCCCCGTGGAGGATTCGATCAGGGAGATCTGCACCTTTTACCTGGAGGATGCTAAGAAAAAGGAATGAAAACAATGCATTGTCTGCATTCCTGCATTCATTTAACAAGGTTCCTGTAATGAAAATACCTCGTCACGATATCATCCACAAATCCCTCCATCTTGTAGTCGATGGGATAGGAATCGGCGGTGTCGGGCGTTGCGACGGGGTTCTTTTTTGAGCGTCGCAGGAGGTAGTAATCGACATGGCCGTTCCACCTGTTTTTGTCTTTTCCGAATTTTGCCGCCTTTTCACGTGCGGCAAGAACCCGGCCCAACCCAACATTGTAGCAGGCCAGCACAAAATAGATCCTTTCGACGGGGTTGCTGATCTCCGCCGGAAGCAATTTGTCGAGGTACCTCAGGTATTTTACCCCGCCTGCAATTTGCCTGTCGGGAGTCGACATGTCGTTGATCCCGAATTTTGCAGCTGTTTCAGGCATGAGCTGCATCAGGCCACTGGCGCTCTTTGTGGAGGTTAGCCCTGCATGGAAATTCGATTCTTCGTAAATCAGCGAGGCCACCAGGCGCCAGTCCCACATGACCTGTTTACTCTGTTGCCGGATGGCTTCATCGAATGGGGAGAGTTTATTGTTGCACACCGAAAAGTAGTCGCTTTTGAGGAAATTTGCGATTCGCTGGTTGTCGAAATAATCGAGGTAGGTCTGTTTTAACTCACCCGATTTTTTAAATTCGGCGAGCCAGTCATCCACCTCGGTTCGCAGTGAATCGGATGAATGGCTCATTCCCCATGCATAGGAGAAAAGGGGAAAGGCCAGCAGGGAGATGTCGAGGTTTGTATAATACCTGTGATAAACCATCGCAACGTTCTCCTGGCAGATGGCAAAGCGTATGACCCCGGTTGATACGCGCCTGATCAGCTCTTCCTGGGTGATATCGGTCACCTCTTTAAGGATAGCCCTCTTCCCGGTGTTTTTTAAAAAATTGTTGTAAAGGGAGTTGAGGAACGGACTTGTCCGCACATAAACCGTATCTGCCGGAAATTCCTTCAGGGACATGATGACGGGCGGCTGCCCTTTTTTACCCTCTGGGATCTTACGCTGAACAACGACAAGCCGGGTTTCCATAAAGGGGATGGAATACCGGACAAATTTTTTACCCTCCCTGGTGATGGGAAGGTTTAACGCCATCAGGTCGGCCGCATCGTTATTGAGATAATAGTTGAGTTTGGCAATATCGTTGCTGGCAATGATCCTGAGCGGAACCCCGAGATACCTGGCAAAGGATTCGAGCAGGGAAAGCTGGTAGCCCATGGGTTCACCTTTGTAGATAAAGTAGTTCAGGGTGTTCTGGTCGGTAAGGGCAATAAGATAACCGCGTTCCCGGATCCGGCGCAGGGCATCTTTCTTTACCTCCTCGCGGCGGTAAAGGTTCCACGTGACAACAAAGGCAATCGCAACCACCGTCAACCCCAGGAGGATGGCCCTGAGGATGATGTATTTCCTGGATGTTTTGTTCAATATATAGATTTAAGCGACTTTTCGGTATCTCCGGATGGCCACGCTGATAATGACAACTGCATAAACGACCAGGGACCAGAAGAGATGGCTGATATCCTCAAATGTAGAGCCTTTAAGCAATACCATCCGCATGATTCTGATAAAATACATCAGCGGATTCAGCCGGTCAAGCTGCTGTGCCCACTGCGGCATGCTTTCGATGGATGTGAAGAGACCGCTCATCAGGATAAAAACCACCATGAAAAAGAACGAAACCAGCATGGCCTGCTGCTGGGTGTTGGTGATGGTGGAAATAAGCAGGCCAAAAGACAAAATTACAAAAAGATAGACAGACGCCGACAGGAAAATTATTCCGAGATTCCCCTCCATGGGTATGTTGAACAGTAATTTGCCGATGGAGAGTCCGAATGCAAGTTCGAAAAGGCCAATAATCCAGAAGGGAATGAGCTTTCCTGCAATAAACTGGATTTTTTTTATGGGGGTCACATTGATCTGTTCAATGGTGCCGATCTCCTTTTCCCGAACGATGTTCATCCCCGAAAGCAAAAGGCCGATGATGGTCACCAGCAAAACCAGGATCCCCGGGACCATGTAGGTTTTATAGTTGAGCTTTGGGTTGTACCAGTAGCTGTAGTCGGTGCGGATGTTCCGCAGGCCGGCCAACAGGGATGGAGATG
>JBAXFZ010000492.1:0-2944 GCA_037139685.1 Bacteroidota bacterium | reverse complement strand
GAGCAGGGTTCCCCTTACGCAACCGAGGATGACCCGGTTGATCTCCTGGAAGACCTTGTTGGACTGCACATTGAACTGGCTGACCTTGTTTTCATCCCTGATCGATACCTGGTCGTTCCTGATGACAATGATATAAGAGAATGGCTGCAGGTATTCCCATCGAAGCATCCGCTCCTTTTTGAAATAAAATTTTCCTTTCGTCACGATCTTTTCCCTGATCATGCTCATGTTCTTCTCCTGGACGAAATCGCTGGTGATTGTCTGGGTTTTCAGGGCAGCCTCGCTGACCCCGGCTTTGATCTGTCCTATAATGGCTGGTGTCACAGGTTTGCTCTGCGTAAATGCAGCCAGGTGGAGAATTACCGGCAGTATCATCAGCACCGCAAATTTAATTATGAATGAGTGGGACCGGATCCGGGTTACGGCGGTCGGAAATTGACAGGACTGCGGAGTTGCTTGGCGGTCAGGCATAGGCTGGGAGATTAAGCATTTGGTCAAGGGGGACTATAGAATATCCTTTTTCGATAATCCCGCAAATCAGGTCGTCGAGGTGATGTTCGGTAAACGGAGTGAAATCGTGAAGCAGGATGATCGCCCCGGGCTTTAATTTCCCCGTGATCCGTTGCATGGTTTTCCGGGGCTCCTTTTCCATCGTGTCGAATGACCTGATGTTCCAGCAAATTGCATGCCAGTGCATCTTTTTCAGTGCATTGCTGACCATGGGGTTGACTACACCGAAGGGGGGACGAAAAAAGAGGGGTGTTTTGCCTGTTATCCCGTGCACCAGATTGTCTGTCCCGGCCAGTTCACCACGCATTTTGCGTGCCGGGAAGAGGTCGAACCACCTGGAATGGCTGAATGAATGGTTGCCGATAAGATGGCCATTTTCATGGATCCGGGTCGCCAGGAGCTCATTGCCTTCAATATTTTTCCCGATACAGAAAAAGGTGGCCTTAATCCCGTGCCTTTGCAGGATATCCAGAATCACAGGCGTTTTCAGAGGGTCGGGGCCATCGTCGAAGGTAATGGCTACCCATTTTTCCGTCGTATTGCCGTGGCATATCACCTTGTGATGAAAACCGGAGCAGGGCAGGAAGGCCATGGCGAAGGATATTCCGAAATATGAAGATACAAGGAGTGCATAGAACATGGCTTCATGCTCCCGGAAATAATCTAAATGGAATTTGCCTGGAAACAGGTTCGAAAGGTTCATTCCCAGAAGGATGATGAAGAAAAGCATTGTCAGGCGGCGAAAGGTGATCATTCAGGGCGGCTTAGCAGGATGAAGGCGTGGTTACTTCCACGGTAATGGTTGTATATGAGCACCCGGTTGGGGACAACAGCGGTGGGGCTGACCCTGATCACTTCAGGAACATGCCTGTTTTTCAGAACCATAGATGCGAGCCATGTGGCAAATGCCGTGGCGGTATGGTATTCTCCGCACAAATGTTTGAAATAGGCGAGCGGGGTTTGCTGGAAAACAGCTTCAGCAAGGTCGTGGTATACGAGGTCCCCGGCCGGGTCCCCGCTTAAACCCATCAGCACCAGGCCGATATCGGAGATATTTAACCGGCGGGTTGCCAGGAAATCCTGTAACCTGCTTCCGACCTCCATGGCAGAGGCCGGTTTCAGGAAGGTGCTGACCCCTTCGAGTTTTGCATAGGTATGTCTGTTTTTCCGGTTTTCTAGAAGGAAAAAGGCTGCGCCCTCACCTGCAACCGATCCCCGCTGCGAATCATTCAGCAGGTTGAATGTATTTACCGGCTTTTGTTTCCAGTAACCCAATCTTGAGGTGATTGCAAAGGTGTTGGCTGTAAGTTCATCGGTGCCGCCAACCAGGACGTTTGAGCATTCGCCCAGTTCTATCTGGGTCATTGCATCAATAAGCGCACTTTCGAACGAAACTCCACGGTGGACATAGGTGAAATTGTAGCCATGACACTTCAGCAGCAGGGCAATTTGCCCGGCAACAGTGTTGTGGGTGCTCTGGATGAAGGAGGTAGGCGTCAGAAATTCTTCTCTGTTGCGGATCATCGAGACGAGGAATTTCTCCGTATCCTCGACACAGCCTGATCCTGTTCCCGTAATGATCGCATCAGGGGTGCCACAGGCATCCGGCGCATCCTGCCGGCCATTTGCTGCATCCTGCATGCACATCTTTGACGCGGCAATTCCCATTTTGATGATCCGCCCCATTCGCCGGATCATTTCAGCCGGGATGAATTCCCTGTAATCGGGGTCGAGACACTTCAGCCTGTTTGATTCAAACGACAGGGGCTCCTCCAGGAAATGGCGGTTGTCGCCGGTTTTCTGGGGCGAAACATTCCCTGATCCGTTGATGTATATGTTGGTCATGTGTTACTTGTCATAATTTTACCGAATATGGTTGCAACCCTTTCTTTTCGTTGATGGGTCCTAATATTCAGACAGCACAACAGCTGAATTATTACCCCCGAATCCAAAAGAGTTTGATAAAACGTGGCGGACTGATGCATTTGAAATTTGGCTCTTTACCGGTTGAATGGATAGTTCCTTCATCGGTGTGGAGAAATTCAGGTTGGCAAAGATAACCCGGTTGTTGATCGAAAGGACGGATATCACGGCTTCCACGGCTCCTGCCGCTCCCAGCGTATGGCCGGTATAGCCCTTTGTTGAGCTGAATGGAGGTGCATGGCTCCCGAAAATCCGTTCAATCGCTACCCCTTCAGAGAGGTCGTTGTTTTCTGTCCCGGTTCCATGCACGTTTATGTAATCAATCTCGTTCGGTTCAAGGCCACTCATCTTCAGTGCTTTATTCATTGCCATGAAGGCCCCGGCACCGTCGGGCGAAGAGGCCGTCTGGTGAAAGGCATCGTTGGCATTTCCATAACCGGATACAATAGCCAGTATTTGTTTGTTTTCTTTAATTGCAACCTCTTCCGATTCAAGAACCAGGAAAGCCGCC
>JBAXFZ010000491.1:0-2951 GCA_037139685.1 Bacteroidota bacterium | reverse complement strand
ATTTACTCACAATCATATTTATTTTTTCCGGGTGTTCGTGATTGCTTCGCAATTCGCTATTTCGCTATTTCCTTCCCCCCACCGTAATACTGAATATTCCCGTCCCTCCCTGTTTGAACTCATCCAGTTGCTGTGGCGAAAGGTAGTTTGAAAGAATTTCATCGGGGATGGTGACCGCTTTTTGTTTGTGGACCATTATATTGCTGAAACCCGCCTTTTCGATGATCCCAAGATAGGATTCCATCCCGATGGCACCGGCAACGCAGCCTGCATACATTTCGGCATCCTGTTTAAGGCTGGCGGGAAGGTCACCTTTTATAACCACATCGGAAACACAAAAACGGCCTCCCGGCTTGAGAACCCGGCTGATTTCAGAGAAGGCCTTAACCTTGTCGGGCACCAGGTTCAGCACGCAGTTGGAGACTACCACGTCAACCGTTTCAGAGTTTAACGGCATATCCTCTATGTCACCCTTCACAAAATCAACATTTGAATAGCCGAGCTTTTCACAGTTCATCCGGGCCTTACCGAGCATTTCGTCGGTAAAATCAAGCCCTGTCACATGACCGGTTTCTCCGGTGACAGCCCGGGCTACAAAACAATCGTTTCCTGCGCCACTGCCAAGGTCGAGCACATGGTCCCCCTTTTTTATTCCCGCAAAATCAGTGGGAATCCCGCATCCGAGACCCAGGTCGGCATCGGGATCGTATCCCTGGCTTTGCGAATAGTCCTCACTGAAGATAGTATAATCCACATCACAGCAAGATGCAGTGCCGCCACAGCATGAGGATTGGTTCTTCTCCCGGCTCTGCTCCGCGATCTTCCCGTATTTTTCCCTGACGATCGCTTTCAGCACATCCCCCTCCGTATCTGCTTCGCGCTTGAGTTTTTCGAGGTACAAAGCTTGAAAAGCCTCCCTGATCTGATCGCGAACTGTACGGTAAACAGTGATGATCTCACCTGCCGTTCCCACAGCCTCCGCCGGATCATCAAAACCCATGTGGAGGCGGTGCTTCACCTTGCCGGTAAAGGCAGGGCAGGATTCCTGCGCTCCCCCGCAAACCGTGATTACATAATCGAACTGATCAGCCAGGAAGATGGAAACATTCTTCGGCTTGTTCTGCGAAATATCGATCCCGGCCTCTTTCATCACAGCCACTGCATTTGGATTGGCGTAAGGCGCGGGGCGGGTTCCTGCAGAAAACACCTCCAGGCGTGCATCGAAGGATTTGAGGAACCCTTCGGCCATCTGGCTGCGGCAGGAGTTGCCGGTGCATAATATAAGGATGTTCATTGTTTCTGGAATTTAAAGATGATTTGAACTATTTGACTGTTTCCTGGCTTTTTTCAGATCCGCAGTTATAATCATTTTCAACACCGATTTCCCTGAATAAACAGTTGGCTGCCCTTTCAAGTTCCCTGATCGTTGACGGATTCAGGCAATAGTTCACCTTTACACCATCGACGGTGCCCTGGATCAGCCCGGCATTCTTCAGCTCCTTAAGGTGCTGGTTAACCGTGGTCCTGCTCAGGGGCAATTCATCGGAGATGTCCCCGGTAATGCAAACCCTGGCTTCGGCAAGGTACCGTAAAATTGCAAGCCTTGCCGGGTGGGCAAGGGCTTTGAACAGAACTGCAGCTGACTTCAGATCGCTGTCGAAAAGATTGGTTTTTGCGTATGCCATTGTTTAAACCGGTAAAATTTATGTCGCAAATATACGTTATAATTTAAAATAACGTAATTATACGTTAAATATTTTTGCACCATTTCACGGAATCTTTTAACATGGCTTTGCAGAACTGCAAAGGAGCATGATCCCTGTAATTTTTCTTTGGATTATCATACCTTTGTGATCGCCCGGGCCAGGTCTTCAAGGTCGTTACCCCATACCTGCGAGGCGGGAACCAGCAAACAAAGGAGACTCATGAACCTCTCAAATTACGACAAGACTCCCGCAATCAGCGTCGCAGGCCGTGTTATAACCGGCTGGGAAGGAATTTGTTCGCACCTGAAGAGACAAATTGGCATCACTTCTTATTGCAGGGTTGTTGTCGTATTTGAACTTTACCCCGGAACCAGTTATTCAGAAGTATTGCAGGGGATCAGGCATCTGGATCCTGACCTGGTTGTTGATGCGGCTGATTCGATGTTCCCGCGGGAAAAGATACTGCAGTTGACTGAGGCAGATGTTACGGGAGATGAGGTTTTTGGTGTTATGACACTGCTGGGGATGGCCGATTTTTTTGATCCTGCGGCTTTGGTGCTGGCCAGGAGGCAAATCGGATCGGTAATGGAGGGTATCGTGGTAGTGGTTGGCCAGGGTGCCGCTTTAGTCCCTGAAAGCTATGATCTGCTTGTATATGGCGATATGGCGCGATGGGAAATCGAGGGTCGAATGAAGCGTGGCGAGGTGCAGGGTCTTGGGGTTGATGACAGCCGCCTGTCCTTCTCCCGGCAGTATAAAAGAGGTTACTTTGTCGATTGGCGTGTTTGTGACCGGTTCAAGCAGGACCTTTTCCCCTCCATGGACTATGTGCTTGATACCAGTCATCACGGGCGCCCTTTGATGGTTGAGGCCGGCGTGATGTTTGATGCATTGAAAAAGGCTGTATCCAGGCCCTTCAGGGTGGTTCCCTATTTCGATCCGGGTCCGTGGGGAGGGCAATGGATGAAGCAGGTATGCGACCTTGACAGGACCAAAGCCAATTTTGCCTGGTGTTTCGATTGCGTTCCTGAGGAAAACAGCCTGCTGCTTGATATTTCAGGAGAGATTTTCGAAATACCGGCCATAAACCTGGTGTTTTGCGAATCGTGCAACCTGCTCGGGGAAGGTGTTGAAGCCCGATTCGGCAGGGAGTTTCCCATCCGTTTCGATCTCCTCGATACCATGGCGGGCGGCAACCTCAGCCTGCAGGTTCATCCTGTAACAGCTTATATCCGCGACCAATTC
>JBAXFZ010000490.1:0-2959 GCA_037139685.1 Bacteroidota bacterium | reverse complement strand
GGACCTGTTTGTTCAAGCAGGAAAAATAAAAGATCATGGGTTGACCAGTCGCCCAAGGAGGCATAATGAACACTTTGTCCATCGACAACCTTTCCAAATACCTGGTGAAGCTTCTCATTGGCTTTGCCGATGATCAGAAGATTTTCACCCGCAACTGGAACAGATCCGGATTTCGGTCTGTCAGGTTTTTTCTTTACCAGATCCTCAGACGAGAATAAACTCATTGACCAAGATTTTTATTGATGTCATCCATTTCCAACTGATATTTATCCAACAGTTCCTGGTACCTGGTACGTTTTTTCAGGGACTTTGATTTCTCAAGTTTGATTTTGTACCGTGTGATATAGGTGCGGACGGTCATTTGCCGTTTGATGAGCTCGGCGGTATTCAGGTCAGAGAGGTTTTTTGGCTCATCTTTGACCGGCTGCGCCGGGATCACTCCATGTTTGTCAAAGTGCTCGATCCGGATGGTGATCTCTTTTAACCTGTCATCGAGTTCTAAAATCTGAAATGCTATATTCATACGTTCTGGTTTTTCTTTATATGGAAGAATTGCATGGAGGTTATCCAGCATTTTGTAACACATTTTCTGTTCAGATCTGAGTTTATCAATAGTGACAACTTCCGTAGGCTCTGGTAACTCTGCTTTTTGAATTTCCTGCTTTACCTGCGGTTTCACCAAAGCAGGAGTATTTTCAGAAACCGCTATCTGTTTGGCAATCTTGCCAAGTTCATACGAAAGAGTCAGCCGGTTTTTCACAGTTGCTCCCCCACGGCGCAGTATCCTGGCTAAATTTGGATTCCGGCCATACCGGTCATAGATTAGAACGCCGGAGAAATAATCCTGGTCAGAATTTACCCATTTATGAATTTCATGTTCCATGTAGCGAAGGTATCGCTGCAATTGTATTGTTGAAAGGACAAAAAAAATGCCTGCATGAAACATGCAAGCATTTTTTATTTCAATGTTTTCTTACTGTTGCCCTTGGAGATCTAAGAACAAGCTAAACTATCAAAATGGGTAAATAGATAGGCTTAATTATTATTGAAAATCTCTTGTGGATAATCAACTTTATAAAAATTTATACGTAAGGATGTCGGTGCCCTCCATTTCGGTTACACGCTGTCTTAAATCCTGTGCAGGATATGTGACAGGATCTGGATTGCCATGATAAAAAGATAATGTTTCATATGCATGATCATTTACTTTATTGAATATTACTTCATTATGTGTCGTGTTAGACCCGGATTTTAAGCTTATTATTACATATCTGCCATCCGCTAGTTCTTTATCAATCGTCTCAAATAGGGGTTCAAAATAATCCTTCATAAAATGTGCCCCTCGGTCTTCACGAAATCCCGAATCTTTAAGTAAAAATTCTCTTGAAAAAACAACTTTTGGATCTGAACTGGGATACAAAAATCCTCTAACCCAATCAGAAGTTCCAGATTTGCCAGGATCATCCTGTAAACTAAAGTCATCAATACTCATTAACTTTAATAGTTTCAAGACACATTCTACAGACATTGGGACACAAGAGGTTTGTGTTTTTTGACAATGCCCCTTAATTTCTTCTACGTTGATTTTCATTTGTCGATTTGTTTAAGGTAACTGATCATAAAAGAAATAAAATTACGATTAATTCCTTAAATAATAAGTAATTAATCAAAAAGCCTGCCGGATCACTCCGACAGGCTTCAACTAACCTACTTATGAAAACAGCTACAAAAGCTTCGTTAATTAACCACCAACCGGAGGATTGGGATCCATCAGCAGATCGCCTTCATAAAAGGCCATCGGCGAACCCTGTTTGCACAGGAAGCCGAACTTGTGGCCTTTATCTTTGTCGATCTCTTCGCCCCAGGTCGTTTCAATGGTTTCGATATGTACCAGGTTGCAGGGTTCACCGATCAGGTACCGTTTGTTTGACGCACAGTTCTGAATGATGACAATCCCTTTGAAGTCGATCCCGAAGTTCTGAATCCATTTCTGAACAGCCTTCTCAATACCGGGATAGAACCCTTCCAAACCGATCTCATATCCACCACAGTCCTGGTTGGAACCTTTCAGCTTCTTCTGTGATGGTTTGATCGTTCCCTGGGTCATATAGAAACTATGCATGAATTTACCGGTCAGCAACTGGATGTCGTCGGCAATGGTAACTCCATCAGTATCCCGAGCCGGGAAAGTGGCCCAGTCAATATCCGCTTCCTGGATCAGGATGATCTCGGATTTTATCCCACCGCCGCCCCCGGCGTTTCTTACGGTGGGTTTTGCAAGGTCAAAAAGTGCTATGGTCATGATTTTTTGATTTTAAGGATTAAGCGGGAACATTTGCAAAAACGGCTTCTTCGATGCCAAAGCCGACAGATTCGTACCAGTCGGCAAAGACCTTGATCTGGCGGTCAATGCTTTCCACGGTGATGTTTGAAGCTCCGTTATTGCGGTTGATCAGGCGGATGAAGTTTTCCTTGGGAGTAGTGAAGATGATGTTCTCAGCAGTCATGGAAGGCAGCGGAACCAGGGTTAAGTTTGTTCCTTCAATCACATCCTTCATACCGGTATAGTTGGTATCCATGCCATGAAGGTCCCGGCGCTTGCGGTGATAAGCTGCATACCATTTGCGGGAAAGGAAAACATTCATGGAAAGGTCGATGTAAAGTGCATCGACATTCTTGCCGAAATGTTCAACCTGGTCGAAAATGTTTTCTTCAGTCAACGGTTCCAGCGGAATGAAATTGACATTGGAATTTCCGGCAGTGTGTTTTGCTTTTAAGATGGTGCAGAAACCGTCCATCGAAAGGCCGACAGCCTGGGCGGTTCCGTCCACCGGTGCAGCATAGGTGCCGGTACCGATGAGTTTAAGCTCACGGTTATCAAGAACCTTTGGAAGGATAAGCTGCTCGATGATGTACCGGGTGATGGGCCATACCTTGCGGTCAGAGGCTTCGTCCCCTA
>JBAXFZ010000489.1:0-2971 GCA_037139685.1 Bacteroidota bacterium | reverse complement strand
GGTATCAGGAATGAAACAGATACAGTCATTCTCAGTATCCCGAAATTTGACCTGAAAACAAAACTTACCGGGGGATACATTAAGTACCATGCCCTGCCCCAGGCAGTTACCGGTATTAATTTCGGGCTGGATGCATCATGTCCCGACAACAACTACAGGAACATCAATGTCCACCTCAAAAACATGGAGGTTACCTTCCTGAAGAACCAGATCAGGGGATTCCTTGATGTTTCAAGCCTGAACGATGTTCCCGTTGAGGCTGATCTCCATGGCAGCTGCAACCTGGCAGAGCTGAAACAGGTCATCCCGCTCGACAGCATCGATTTTTCAGGCATTCTCGGTTTTGATGTAAAGGTAAAGGGCAATTACTCCCCCGGGAAGAAGCTGTTCCCGCATACCACTGCAACCATTGATTTAAAGGATGGTTTTATTAAAACAAAATATTATCCCCATCCGCTTGAAAAGATAAGTCTGAATGCAGTTGTCACCAACCAGACCGGGACTTTAAAGGATGTAAGCATCAATATTAAACCACTCACATTTTTGTTTGAAGGGAAGACCTTTACATTGAATGCCTCTTTGAACAACCCGGACGACCTCGGCTATGACATGCAGGCCAGGGGGGTGATCGACCTGGGGAAGATCTACAAGGTTTTTTCACGACAAGGAATGGCCCTTGACGGTTTCATCGAAACCAATCTCTCCCTGAAGGGACGGCAGAGTGACGCGACAACGGGACATTTTGAAAGGCTTAAAAATTCGGGTACCCTTACCCTGCGCGACATTTCACTCTCATCCGAACTGTTTCCGAAGCCATTTGTAATCCAATCCGGCAATTTCAGGTTTGACCAGGACAAGATATGGTTCGACCAGTTTAAGGCCACCTACGGGGTGTCTGATTTTAAGCTCAAGGGGGCACTGAACAACATTATCAACTATGCCCTTTCCAAAGGAGGGATATTGAAAGGCGATTTCGAAATGAGTTCGAACCTGGTCAATGTTGACGAATTCATGGCCTACGCAGCCTCCACGCCGACCGCCCTGCCTGCTGCAACGTCAGGCGTGGTCATCATTCCATCGGACCTGGATATCGACTTCAGGGCCGACATCGGGACGGCGGATTTCAAGGGGCTTAAAATGAAGGATTTAAAAGGAGTGCTGAACCTGAATAAGGGAATCCTCCTGCTGAAGGAGGCCAATTTCAACCTGATTGACTGCAAGGTGAAGATGGATGCCACTTATGGAAGCATCACACCTCAAAAGGCCTTTTTTGATTTTCATGTCAAAGCAGAGGATTTTGATATAAAGCGGGGATACAAAGAGATCGCCATGGTCAGGGAACTAGCCTCCTGCGCCGGGAAAGCTGAAGGTCTCGTATCGCTCGATTATGCTTTAAAAGGCAGGCTCAACGAGGAAATGTATCCTGTCATGCCCTCAATCGAAGGTGCGGGGACCGTATCGGTGAAAAAGATTAAGTTTTACGGGCTAAAACTGTTTAACGATATAAGCAAAGGCACACAGAAAGAGGGGCTGAAGAATCCCGAAATGTCGAAGATTGATGTAAAATCGACGATTAAAAACAGCACCATCACACTCGAGCAGTTTAAGTTCAAGGTAAAGGGAATCCGGGTGAGGATATCGGGGACGACAACCTTCGACAGCAAACTGAACATGAAGATCAGGCTGGGTCTCGGTCCGCTCGGGATTATTGGTATCCCGATGAAGGTTACGGGTCCGGTTGAAAATTACAAGATCAGGTATGGACGCGGCAAGGATTCGGACGAACTGAAGGAGTCTGATTATTCGGATGAACTGCCCAGGGAGATGCTTGACCGCATCAAGAGTGTGAAGGAGGAGGATGACGACACCCCGGAGCCGGTGAAATAATCGCTGTTCTTCAAATCTCCTCGTTCACCTCCTGCCCGACCATGGTGAGAATGTCGAAAACCTCCCTGGTGGTGGGGGCAGTGACCATCTTCATGCGCCAGCTTCTGAAATTGGGGATTCCCCTGAAATAGCCGCTGTAAAGTTTACGGATCTCATAGAGGGTTGCCCGTTCGCCCTTGTAGGGGATCGATGCCGACAGGTGACGGCGTACCACCTCCACGCGTTCGCTGATTGTCGGAGGAGGAAGTATGGTGTGGTCTGAAAGCCAGGCCTTTATATCCCTGAAAATCCATGGGTTCCCTGTAGCGGCGCGGCCGATCAGGATGCCATCGACGCCATAGCGGTTTTTCATCTCCTCTGCCTTCGGCCCCGAATCAACATCGCCGTTGCCGAATACGGGGATCTTCATATATGGATTATTTTTGACCTCCCCTATCAGGGTCCAGTCGGCCTCTCCGCCATAGAGCTGGGCACGCGTGCGCCCGTGGATGGCAATGGCGCTGATGCCGGCATCCTGCAGCCGTTCGGCGATATCCACGATATCTTTATGTGCATCATCCCATCCAAGGCGGGTTTTCACCGTAACGGGCAACCTTGTCGATTTTACTACCGATTCGGTCATCCTGATCATCTTGGGGATATCCTGCAGCAGCGCGGCCCCGCCTCCCTTTATCACGATCTTTCGAACCGGGCAACCGAAATTGAGGTCGATGAAATCGGGATTGGCGGCCTCCGCCACCCCGGCTGCCCTCATCATCGACTCCACGTTGTCGCCGAAGATCTGGATGCCGATAGGCCGTTCACCGGGTTCAAACCGCATCTTGTTGTTGCTCTTTTCGGCGTCACGTATCAGCCCTTCGGCAGCAATGAATTCAGTAACCAGCACGTCGGCGCCGTAATCCCTGCATATGCTGCGGAATGGAGAATCCGTTACGTCTTCCATTGGAGCGAGGATAAGGGGGAAGTCGCCCAGTTCAATATTTCCGATCTTTGGCAAATTGTGGTAATTTAGCGGCAAAAATAGCCATAATCCGTGTACCATCCGAAATCCCCCATCCTCGAAAGCCTTACTCCCTTTACCAGG
>JBAXFZ010000488.1:0-3007 GCA_037139685.1 Bacteroidota bacterium | reverse complement strand
GTAAAACGTTACATCGATCTTCTTGCCACTTACAAGATGAACAGGTTTCACTGGCACCTGACCGACGACAACGGCTGGCGGATCGAGATTAAAAAATATCCCAAGCTCATGCAAACCGGCGCCTGGCATGTCGACCACGAAGATCTGCCATGGAATTCGCGCCCGGTGCAGCAGGCGGGAGAAAAGGCCAATTACGGCGGTTATTATTCACAGGACGAGGTACGCGAGATCGTCCAGTATGCTGCCGACAGGTTCGTCACCATTATCCCTGAAATAGAGATGCCGGCCCATTCGGTCGAAGTGCTGGCCGCCTACCCGCAGTTTTCCTGCACGGGGGGGCCATTCACGGTTCCCACGGGCAGCTACTGGCCCAACCTCGACATCCTGTGTGCCGGCAACGATTCGGTGTTTACCTTTATGGAAGATGTGCTGACTGAAGTGATCGCGTTGTTTCCGTCGCAGTACATCCACATTGGCGGGGATGAGGCGGATAAAACAAACTGGAAAACATGCCCGAAATGCCAGGCGCGGATCAAGGCCGAAGGGCTGAAGGATGAAAAGGAGCTGCAGAGCTATTTCATCAAGCGAATTGAGAAGTTCATCGTCTCCAAAAACCGCAAGATCATCGGCTGGGATGAGATCCTTGACGGGGGAATCGCACCCGAGGCAACTGTGATGTCGTGGCGGGGGGTTGAAGGCGGTATTGCCGCAGCCAGGCTTGGCCATGATGCCATCATGACCCCCGGTACATATTGCTATTTTGACCATTACCAGGCAAGCCCGGCAACGGAACCAAAGGCCATCGGGGGTTTTACCACCCTGAAAAAGGTCTATTCCTATGAACCTGTCCCGGCTGAGCTGACAAAGGAGCAGGCGAAGCATATTCTTGGAGCCCAGGGGAACCTCTGGACAGAGTTTATCCCCACCCCCTCCCATGCCGAATATATGGCGGTTCCCAGGATGATCGCCCTTGCAGAGGTGGTGTGGTCAGCCAAAAACTCAAGGAACTGGCTTGATTTCCAGCACAGGATGAAGGACCAGTTCAAACGCCTTCAGTTAAGGAAGGTTAACTACAGCAAAGGTTCGTTCAAAGTGGAGGTGAAGACGAAAGTTGATAAAAAGACAAAGGCCATCAAGCTTGTCCTTGATTCTGAACAACCGGAAACACCGATGCACTACACACTCGACGGAAACGAGGTAACCGCCGCCTCCCCGCTCTACAAATCGCCTGTTGACATTACCAAAAATGGTGTAGTCAAAGCCGGGTTGTTCCCCGACGGGAAGCTCGGGGAAAGCGCCATCGAGATGCCCCTTATTTTCCATCGTGCCATCGGGAAACCGGTTAAGTACCTGACCGAATATTCGTACCGTTATCCTGCCGGGGGCACTGGCGGACTCACCGACGGCCTTCGCGGCACCATCGACCACCACGACGGGATGTGGCAGGGATTCCTGGGCAACAGCCTCGATGTGATCATTGACCTGGGAGAGGAGATGCCCGTCAACTCCGTCCAGATGAATTTCATCCAGAACCAGAAGAGCTGGATCTTCCTGCCCGAGGTGGTGGAGTATTCGCTCTCTTCGGACGGCAAAAAATACCATTCATTCAACGAAGTGCCGAACACGATCTCACCGAAGGAGGTGCAGGTTTTCATGCAGCCCTTTAATTTCCAGTTCATGGCCAAAACCCGGGCCAGGTATATTCATGTAAAGGCTAAGAATCCGGGAAAATGCCCCGCATGGCATGAAGGCGCAGGGGAACCCTGCTGGATATTTACGGATGAAATAGTGGTCTTCTGATCAAACGGTCATGATATCTTTCTCCTTGATATCGAACAGCTTGTCAACTTTTGAAATATATTCGTCGGTGAGTTTCTGAATATCCAGCTCCAGCTTTTCAACTTCATCTTCCGGGACACCGTCCTTTTTCAGTTTCTTGGCCGTTTCATTGGCAATCCTGCGGATATTGCGGATACTGATCTTGCCGTTTTCAGCCTCGGCCTTGGCTTTCTTTACCAGGTCCCTGCGGCGCTCTTCTGTCAGGGGAGGCACAACGATCCGTAAAATCTCACCTTCGTTTTTGGGATTAAAACCAAGATTGGCGGCCTGGATGGCCTTGTCGATGAGTCCCAGCACACTCTTGTCCCATGGCTGAACAATAATCTGGCGGCCATCGGGCGTGCTGATGTTGGCTGTCTGGTCAATCGAGGTGCTTACGCCGTAGTAATCAATCCTGACACCATCGAGCATCTGGGCACTGGCTTTTCCTGCACGAAGTTTCTGAAACTCCTTTTCAAGGTGCTGGATGGCAAGGTTCATCCCCTCATTGGCTTCATCCAGCGTAAATTCTATCTCATCGTTCATTTAAGGCGCGATTTTATATGTTATGAAAAAGGCAAATTGCAAAATCAAAATTCAAAACTACAAAAGATTCATTTTCTTTCCAATTATTAGTACCAGGGCCGGGGAATATCTTCAGCCATTCAAACTCTCAAATCTGCACATTCACTGCTTCACAACCGTTCCGACCGCCTCGCCCCGGATAAGTTTCAGAAGGTTACCCTTTGTGTTCATATCGAAAACCACGATCGGCATATTGTTCTCCCTGCAAAGGGTGAAGGCGGTGAGGTCCATGATTTTCAACCCTTTCGCATAGGCTTCATCGAAGGTCAGGGTGTCAAATTTAACTGCCGACGGGTCCTTTTCAGGATCAGCCGTATAAATGCCGTCAACCCGGGTGCCCTTCAGAATGGCATCTGCCTTTATTTCGATGGCACGCAGCGCAGATGCGCTGTCGGTGGTAAAATAGGGATTGCCCGTTCCGGCCGCTATCACCACCACATGGCCCTGCGACAGGTGGCTGATTGCCTTCCTGCGGCTCATGGCATCACAGATCGGATCAATGGCAAGTCCCGACAGCAGTTTGACCCTGACTCCCAGTTTTTCAAGAGCAGCCTGGATGGCCATGCTGTTGATCACCGTGGCAAGCATTCCCATATAGTCTCCC
>JBAXFZ010000487.1:0-3011 GCA_037139685.1 Bacteroidota bacterium | reverse complement strand
GGAGTCGCTGTTCGCCTTTGTGATACTATTTGTGCTTATTTTTTCAAGCATTGCGGAGCTGCTGGGGTTGCACTTCGTGGTCGGGGCCTTTTTCGGCGCCATCCTGATCCCAAGGAGCATGTTTGCAAACCGTGATTTCGAGCGGGTTCAGCGCAGTATTTCAGGCATTACAATGGGATTCCTGGCCCCGATTTTTTTCGCCACCATGGGCATTGCCTTTAACATCGAGTCGCTCAATAACTGGTGGCTGCTGGTGGTTGTGCTTGTTGCCTCCTTTTTCAGCAAGATTTTCGGCGGGTATCTTGGCGGGCGGCTTGCCGGGCTCGGCAGGAGCAAATCGGTCACCCTCGGGCTGGGGCTCAACGCCCGGGGCATCATGGAACTGGTCATCGCCAACATTGCCCTTGCGAAGGGGTTCATCGATGTCCCGGTCTTTTCGATCCTCGTTGTCATGGCGTTACTCACCACCATCACCACCCCTTACCTTTTAAAAAAGGGGTTTGTCCTGATCGACATGAACAATGGCCACAACCCCAAAACTTATACATAATTTTTAACAATCACTTGCCGGTCGGGATTTTCTTGCTAATTTTCCGCCTTCGATCCCGCGCAGCGGGTTATGGCATTCTCTAACGATTTTATCATGTTTGGTCTCGACACCTCTTACACAATTTTACTTTTAATTTGTCTCCTGGCTGCCGCTGCATTCGAATTCATCAATGGTTTCCATGATACCGCAAATGCTGTTGCAACGGTTATTTACACCCATTCACTCAAACCAACCACAGCCGTGATCTGGTCGGGACTGTGGAATTTCATAGGGGTGAATGT
Organism: Bacteroidota bacterium; assembly: GCA_037139685.1. Classification (GTDB taxonomy): domain Bacteria; phylum Bacteroidota; class Bacteroidia; order Bacteroidales; family FEN-979; genus CAIVAT01. The sequence continues at coordinate 2,180 of JBAXFZ010000487.1, read as the reverse complement.
CGGAGGGATCGCGGTGGCGATGGGGATTGTCAACCTCCTTCCGATGGAGGTGTTAATTGACCAGAATTTGCTTCACAATATCTCCATGATAGCTTCACTCATAATAACTGCCATTATCTGGAACCTGGCTACATGGTACATTGGAATCCCATGCAGCAGTTCGCATACGCTTCTTGGGTCCATTTTCGGGGTGGGACTGGCCTTCATGTTATTGCCAGGCAGCCATGCCGTTGCGCTTAACTGGCAAAAAGTCATTGACGTTGGATTATCCCTTCTGATATCCCCATTATTCGGTTTTGGATTTGCGTTGCTACTCATGTTTATTTTAAGGAAAACTGTAAAGAACAAAACCATATTTAAGGAGCCTCCGGCTAAAAAAGCACCTCCAACATGGATCAGGAGTATCCTGATTCTGACCTGTACGAGTGTGAGCTATGCACACGGGTCCAATGACGGACAAAAGGGGGTCGGTCTTATCATGTTGATTCTTATTGGCTTTGCTCCCTCTTTTTTTGCAATTGACAGGAGCAAAAAAACCGAAGACCTTTTGTCTGAAACAAAAAAAATCGAATGGACCATTATGAAAATGGATACGAATTTCATGAATGCTGAAAATCGCAAAAATTATCATTTGGTTCTCCAGGATTTGTTATTCATCAAAACTGAGATAACCGGAGTTGCTTCGTTTACCAAGCTTGACAAATCAGTTAATTTTAAGATACGAAAAGCTATCCTGTCCGTATCGAAAAAATCAGAAAGCATCGTCAAGAACCTTTCAGAATCGCCAAAATCCAAAATCAAACCAAGTGTTCTCGGTGTCCTTACTTCTAACCTGAAAAAATTCAAAGGGAATACCGAATACTCTCCCCGATGGGTTATACTTTTGGTTTCCATTTCTCTTGGCTTTGGGACTATGATAGGATGGAAAAGGATTGTCGTTACCATTGGTGAAAAAATCGGCAAGACACACCTTACCTACGCGCAGGGTGCAACTGCAGAAATCATGGCAGCCAGTACTATCGGCGTCTCCACTATGTTTGGATTGCCGGTTAGTACGACACATGTACTCTCATCAGGTATTGCCGGCACAATGGTGGCTGGCAGCGGCAAGCAAAATCTTCGGATGGGAACCGTGAAAAACATCCTGATGGCATGGCTGATCACCTTACCCGTTACAATCCTGCTTTCGGGATTGCTCTTTTTCATTTTCCGCATGCTTTTTAAATAGCCGTTTATGCTCGAATTACTTAAAAATTTCATAGACATCATCCTTCACATTGATGTCCACCTCCAGCAATGGGTAACCGATTACCGCAGCCTCACCTACCTGTTCCTCTTTGTCATCATTTTCATGGAGACGGGGCTCGTGGTTACACCTTTTCTTCCGGGCGACTCGCTGTTATTCTCGGCCGGGATGGTGGCAGCCATGACGGGAAATCCGCTGAACATTGCCATCCTGATCCCATTGCTGATCCTTGCCGCCTTCAGTGGGGACAACACCAATTATTTTATCGGCAGGTTGCTCGGGAAGACCGTGTATGAAAAGAATTACCGGCTCATCAGGCGGGAATACCTCGACAAGACCCACGCCTTTTATGAAAAGCACGGCGGCAAGACCCTCATCATCGCCCGCTTTATGCCGATCATCCGCACATTCGCCCCCTTTGTGGCCGGTGTGGGCACGATGCGCTATTTACGTTTCATCTCCTTCAGCATTGCCGGAAATGTGCTATGGGTAGTATCCTTCAGCCTTGCCGGGTATTTTTTCGGGAACATCCCCATGGTCAAACACAATTTCACACTGGTCGTACTCGGGATCATCTTAATTTCCATGCTGCCAATGATTATTGCAGTGGTAAAGAAGGTTTTGGCTAAAAAGGAGCTGTAGTCCCCGTTCTCTTTTTCCCTGGCGGCCGCCCACCCATTCTTTCAGGCAGGCTGGTGCCGGTCAATCTGCGCGCAACTGTAATATCAGGCCGTTCCACGGTTTCTTCAATCATTCTGAAAAAAGTTTACCTTTGCATTTGGTTTTACTCTTAGGTTAATCGGTTACAAACATGCGGGCAGCCGTTCACAAATCCCACACCCAGGCCATTTCCGCCGCGGGCTTGCTGATCACCCTCGGAATCATCTATGGTGATATCGGGACATCACCCCTTTATGTCATGAAGGCCATTGTA
>JBAXFZ010000486.1:0-3026 GCA_037139685.1 Bacteroidota bacterium | reverse complement strand
CGTTGATGGAACCCAGGTTCAGCTTTCATTCGATGAGGTGGAGATCCGCACTGAAGATCTTCCCGGCTTGCAAACTGCAACAATGGGATCGCTCGTCGTAGCCCTTGACACATCCATTACTCCGGAATTATGGGAGGAGGGCGTCGCCCGCGAGGTGATCAACCGCATACAGAATCTGCGCAAGGACAAGGGGTTTGATGTGACGGATAAAATTCTTGTAAAATTCCAGTCACAACCTGACATCGACGTAGCGGTGAATCATAATATTGCCTATATTTGCTCGGAAACTTTGGCTCAATCGTTCGAAGTTGTTGCTATGATTGGGGATGGTGATAAAATCCAGATTGATTTGACAGATACGATTTCAACATTTATTGAAATAACAAGGGTTGACTAATAATTTGAAGTATGAAAAAAGCAACAGGAACCACAACGACAGAAAAAAACCGTTATTCAGACGAGGAGCTTGATGAGTTCAAACAGATTATCCTGAAGAAACTGGAAAAAGCACACAACGACCTGAAGCTGCTGACGGAATCATATACAACAGGCAATGAGCATGATACCAACGACACCTCGCCTACCTTCAAAGTCCTTGAAGAGGGATACCAGGTGTTTTCGAAGGAAGAAAACAGCAAATTTGCCGCCCGCCAGGAAAAATTCATAAAGTCATTGGAAAATGCACTGATCCGGATTGAAAATAAAACCTATGGCATTTGCCGCGTTACAGGGAAGCTGATCCCAAAGGATCGTCTTCGCAGTGTTCCTCACGCCACCCTGAGCATCGAGGCCAAACGTGTCCAGGTCATCGTAAATCCTACCGTATTGCGTCCCATTGATCCCGACCTGGAATAACCATTTCCGCAACAAACGCTTCGTTTGAAAAAAGCCGCACTTATTATTTTCTCAGTCCTGGTCATCGACCAGCTGCTGAAGTTCTGGATCAAGACCACCTTCTTTATGGGAGAGAGCCATGCCATACTCGGCCATTGGTTCTATCTTCATTTTACCGAGAACGAAGGGATGGCCTTCGGGATGAAGCTGGGCGGAGATCACGGCAAGCTGCTGCTTACCATCTTCCGTATCGTGGCTGTGATACTAATTGGCTGGTGGCTGGTAAAAGTGTCGCGGAAGGGGGCGGGAACCATGCTCATTGTCTGCATTTCCCTGATCCTGGCCGGGGCGCTCGGGAACATCATCGACAGCGTGTTTTACGGACTTATCTTCAATGAAAGCAACTTCATGCAGGTTGCCACCCTATTCCCAAAGGGGGGAGGGTACGGTGCCCTGCTTCATGGAAAAGTAGTCGACATGCTTTATTTCCCGATCATCAATTCGCATTACCCGGCATGGGTGCCTTTTGTCGGGGGTACCGAACTTGAATTCTTCAGCCCGATTTTTAATGTCGCCGATTCGGCTATTACCATCGGGGTTCTTCTCCTCATCCTTTTCCAGAAAAGAGTGTTTTCACCCGTTACCTGACCCTTATCGACCTTCCAACCCGCAGGGTTGTTGATTGCTTGATCTTGTTCATGGCACAAATCTCCTTGATGGAGGTATGATACCTGCGGGCCAGTTTCCCAACGGTATCCCCGCTCTTAATCCTTACAATAAGCGCATTTGTCACGTAATCGTTCGGGAAGAAAACCTTCTTGGTTATCGGGAATGAGTTTGCAATTAGTTTCTGGCTGTCGAAATCGATCATTCTCAGCGGGTCAAGCGGGATGTCCTTATACCTGACTTCAAAGTGCAGGTGCGGACCGCGGCTTCGCCCGGTCGAACCTCCGAGGGCAATGTATTCACCCGATTTCACCACCTCGTTTACCTTGACCATGAGCTTCGAAAGGTGACCGTAGTAGGTCTCCAGCCCGTTATAATGGCGGATGATGACAAGGTTCCCAAAGCCGCCACGGTTGTATTTCGCATATCGCACGACCCCGTCAAATGCGGCTTTGACCGAATCCCCCCTGTTTAGTTTTATATCAAGGCCTTTATGGGAGTATGTAAATCCTCTGAACAGCTTGCCATAGATCGGCAGGGTGAATACCCGGTCGGCATTTGTAAGCACCACCAGGGTATCATGAATAGAATCAATATTGACCCGGTAGGCAAAAATCGTGCTGTTGATCCATTGTGTTGAAAACAAACCGGTTGAATCCTCGTCCTGTGTCATCAGTACAGGCTCGTTCTGCAGGTATTCCCAGGTGAAATTTTTATAAAGTATGGCAGCTCCGTTAGGTGTTTCAACTGTGTCGATTATGCTGTTTACATTCCGCTGGGCAAATGAGAAAAGAGGGGTTAGAATGAATGGCAACATCCACAATTTAAGTAGCTTCATTGTTAATTTGTTAGGTTCTGTCAAAAGATTATCTGCAAAACTACGGGAAATTTTTTCCACATCAAACATTTAATCAAACAGATATTTTATCTTTGCATAAATTATTATCCCTTATCATGCAAGCGAAGCAAAACGGAAAAATCTCGCAGATCATTGGTCCAGTTATCGATGTGGTCTTTGGTGAAGATGTCAAACTGCCAAATATTTACGATGCCCTTGAAGTCACCAACGAAAAAGGAGACGTCATTGTACTCGAGTGCCAGTACGATGTTGGCGAACATACCATGCGGACTGTCGCCATGGATTCTACGGATGGTTTACGACGCGGAATGGATGTCGTTGCCAAAGGCAGGCCTATTTCTATGCCTGTCGGTGACATGGTTCGCGGCCGGTTGTTCAATGTGATCGGTAAACCCATCGATGGCCTTGGACCCGTATCTGAAGAAAATGTTTACGCCATTCACCGGGATCCCCCCAAATTCGACACCCTCAGCACATCGAAGGAGGTTCTCTTTACCGGGATCAAGGTAATCGACCTGATTGAGCCCTACTCAAAAGGCGGAAAGATTGGTTTGTTTGGCGGCGCAGGCGTTGGTAAGACGGTTATCATCATGGAACTGATCAACAACATCGCAAAGAAATATGCCGGGTTATCGGTCTTTGTCGGTGTAGGCGAACGTACCCGCGA
>JBAXFZ010000485.1:0-3032 GCA_037139685.1 Bacteroidota bacterium | reverse complement strand
CGACCAGTGAAAGGTAGATCACAACGACTACCCAGTCAATCCGGTAAAAAATTCCCTTGTCCTCTCTCACTTTCAGGCAGTTTTCCGTTTATCAGGTTCCCGTTGATCATGCGTTCTTCCAGATCTTTTCGGATGACCTGGCGTTTTAAGTATTTTTCAATCATAAGGCTGGCGATTGGGGCGGCCCAGGCGGCCCCCATCCCGGCATTTTCGCACACCACGGAGATGGCGATCCGCGGGTTCTCTCTCGGTGCAAAGGCAATAAAGATCGAATGGTTCTTGCCATGCGGGTTCTGGGCGGTGCCGGTTTTCCCGCAAATGTTTACGCTGTCGATTTGTGCAATCCTTCCTGTACCGGCTGTAACAACATCAGCCATCCCTTCAATTACGATATCGAAATACTTCGGGTCGACAAGCACATGGTGCTTTGTGTTGTACCGTTCGTTCAGGCTGTCTTTCCTCCCGATGGCCCTGATGATGTGCGGGGAGTAATACCAGCCCTTGTTTGAAATAAGGGCGGCCAGGTTGGCCAGCTGGATTGGGGTAATGCCGATCTCTCCCTGCCCGATGCCCAGCGAAATGATAGTCATCGATCGCCACCGGTTCACCCCGTGGTATTTGTCATAGTATGCAGGTGAAGGTATGTTCCCGTTGAGTTCGCCGGGGATGTCGATCCCGAGGCGCTTGCCGAATCCGAAGCTCATTACCTCCCTGCGCCAGTTTTCATAAGCCAGGCGGGTACTCTCATATGCCCTGTTGTCGATGATTGATTTGAAAACCCGGCAGAAATAGGAGTTGCAGGATATCTGTATAGCGCCGATCAGGTCGAGAGGGGAGGGATGCGGATGGCAGCCTACCTTCTTCCCGTTGCCCAAGGGGAATCCTCCCGGGCAACCATAGCGCGTTTCGGGTGTAAGCACACCGTCCTGCTGCCCGACAAGCGCATCCACCAGCTTAAATGTGGACCCCGGAGGGTACATGGCCATCAGGGCGCGGTTAAAGAGCGGCATGAAAACTGTATCCTGCAGCAAAAGTGTGTAATTTTTCTTACGGATGTTGCCGGCCAGCAGGTTGGGGTCGTATGAAGGACTGGAGACAACGCAGAGAAGTTCCCCGGTCTGGGGTTCAATGGCCACGATGCTCCCCTTCTTATTGGTCATCAGCAAGTCGCCATACTCCTGCAATTCTGCGTCAAGTGAGGCATACAGGTCGGTTCCGGCCATTGAGGCGGTATCGTACCTGCCCTCCCTGAAGCTCCCCTTGTCGCGGTTCAATACATCATAAACACGGATCTTCATCCCCTTTTTCCCGCGCAGGATATCTTCATACGACTTCTCGATCCCGCTTATCCCGATGTAGTCACCGGGCCGGTAATAGAGGTTTTTCTCAATCACATCGGGGCCTGCCTCCCCGATATAGCCGAAGGTGTGTGCGGCCACCGGGTAGGTGTATTTCCTGAGGGTGCGCGACTGGACAAAGAACCCGGGGAACAGGAACAGTTTTTCTTCGAGAAAGCCATAACTGTCGCGGGTGATCTGCGCTTCAAAGATGGAGGGACGGTAGGGGGAATAGCTCCTTGCTTTTTGCAGGCGGCTGATAAATTCTGCCTTGTCGATACCGATCAGGTGGCAAAGTGCCATTGTGTCGGGATCTTTGACCTGCCGGGGGATGACCATCAGGTCATAGGCAGCTTCATTGTAGACAAGCAATTTTCCATTCCGGTCGAAAACCAGGCCCCTGGCCGGGTATTGGGTGACATACCGGAGCACATTGTTGTTTGCCGAAAGAATGTATTTATCCACCATGATCTGGACATAGAACAACCGGGCCAGGAAAACAAGGCCAATCAGCAGGAAAAACCCGATGATGATGAATTTCCGGTCGGCGTAAATTCGTTCCATCGGTAGTTAACGCCTCCTGAGGATAATCGGGGGGGTGGAATCTGTATTGCTTTTATGCAATGCCCTGTCGTAGATGAAAAATTTGAACTTGATGGTGTCATGGGCCGGTTTTGGGTTCAGCCCCAGGGTATCGACGATGATTCCCTTGATCGCTTTGCTCGGATCATCGGGTGTAAGATAGGGGATGCGGGCACTGAACGGCACCGTGAAGTTCAGCTTTACAAATTTTCCGTTTTGTTTTTCGTAATAGTCTATCACGTAATTGTAGTAATAGATGCTGCCGCTGTCAAACGGGGGTTGCGTCTCTTCAGGTTTCAACCCGATGTCGCCGTTTCCGTCCTTGAATGATATGGTCAGGTATCCCTTCGTCGCCACCTTTCCCGTATCAAACACCGTGACAAAACTCTGGAATGCAATTTCAGGGATGTCGGGAAGAACCTCTTTTTTCCTGCAGGATGGGAAAAGCAATATGAGCGCATCTTTTTCCACTTCGAAGGCACTCCATGAACGGGCCTGCCGCGTCATTCCTGGAGGAGTGAATAGTGGAATTCGAAAAATGGAACAGCCAGTTCCGCTGTACTTTTCTCATGGTTCAGGGGCTCGGCTATGGGATGAGGATGGGAACGAGTCGATTGATTTCCAAACAGGCCAAGGAGCTCTGCTTTTTGGACATGCTCCTGCGGGATTAGCGGAGGCGATTGCAAGGCAAGCCACGAAGGGAACCCACTTTGCGGCTCAGACACGCTTGGAGATTGAGGTGGCGGAGCGCCTTTGTGAAATGATTCCTTCGGTCGAAGCCGTTCGTATGAATAACTCTGCTACGGAAGCTGCTGGGGCGGCCTTCCGCTTGGCTCGCGGGCATAGTGGACGCTCGTTGATTCTTAAGTTTGAGGGGCATTATCACGGTTGGGGAGATGAGGGATTGGTAGGATTTGGGGCTTCTCCGACTCAATGGGGACCTGAGGATGAACCTGCTCGGTTCCACCCCAGCGAGGGGGTGATTTCTGAGGTGCTGAATCAATTTGTCGTGGCGCGATGGAATGATCCTGATCATTTTCGTCGACTAGTTAAGAAGTATCGTGGGCAACTCGCGGCCGTGGCTTTCGAGCCCGTACTTTGCAATACCAGCTG
>JBAXFZ010000484.1:0-3065 GCA_037139685.1 Bacteroidota bacterium | reverse complement strand
CCAAGGGTCACTTTCCATAGAATCCGCGGTCCATCCTTGCCCCAATGGTCGATCAGGCGAATCTTTTCACTGCAGATATTGTCAAAATTCTCACCCCTGAACCTTGGCCAGCTGGTGCCGGGGATATCTTCCGCAGTTTTAAAGAATTTAAACTCAGCCCCGATTTTCACAGGCTCCCTGGCCTTTATACCTCCCTTTTTACGGTTGTCCATTCCCGGAACCGAGAGTGTGAAATTATTTACAGGATTGTACAGAAACCACCATGCGAGCAAGGCCAGCGCCGCCAGGATACAGGCAGGAATAAGATACTTGGCCGGAGACTTCTTGAGCATAGGGGTTTATCCATGGAAAACGACCCGCTAAGGTACTTGAAAATAGCACAGGGAGTGGTTTGGACGGTCAGATTATTTCTTCAGGATGTCGTATGCAAGTAACGCCTTTCCATGACGGATGTACAGAACTCCTTTGCCAACGACAGGATGCGAGAAATGCTCCTTCGTTCCGGCCGCGACTTTGAATGAACCGCATACCTCCATTTTTGGCGGACCCGGCTTTACCAGTTTCATCTCTCCACGCTGGTTGTAGTAATAGAGAAGGCTGTCGGACCAGACAACCGATCCTGCCCCGCATTTCAGGGAATCGGTGACCTGGCCGGTTTCAGCATTGAGGCAAACCAGCTGCCTCTTTTCCGAAAGGCAGGAATAGATTGAATTCCCCACCTTAACAAAACCCCCCATAAAGTTGTCGATAGTCCTGTTGCGCCATACCTGGGTTATTTGCTTCCCGTCATCCGACAGCTTAAGTTTAACCGCACAGTTCCCGTCGCCGGCGATATAATAGATGAACCCGTTTTCATAATAGATCGTATTGCTGTGGGTGTCGCCGTTCCCGGGCTTACGATCGCCTAGGGGGATATTGTCCTGGTCGTGCGTCCACAGGAGCTCGCCCGTAGCCGCATCGATGCCGTACAATGTGTAGGCTGTAAAGGTAACAAGGATATGTTTTTCCTTCAACCTGATCAGGTATGGCGCATTGTATCCCGGCACTTCGTTATGGCCCTTGCAGACCCAGGCTATTTTCCCTGTAAACCTGTTCAGCGCCACCACGCTGGTATCGGCCCCCCCGGGAACCAGGAAAACCTTATCCCCGTCCACCAGCGATGATTCGGCATGGCCAAACAGGGTGAACCTGCCATGCAGCTCCTTCCGCATATCGACCGACCAGATTTTCGTTCCATTCTTTGTCTCCAGGCAGGCGGTGTTTCCCAACCCGGAGCATACATATACCAGGTCGCCCACCACTGTAGGAGCACAGCGTGCCCCCTGGTATGAAACAACCCATTCTTTCCCGTAACTGGTTTTCCAGATAAGTTTTCCCTGAAGGTCAAATGAGAAAAGATAACCTGTGCTGTCAATTTCTCCGGCAACATAAAGCCTGTCGGAGGTGACGGTCGGGGCAGCGTAACCATTGCCGATCTCTTCGGTTTTCCAAAGCAGCGCAGGGCCATCAGCCGGCCAGGATTTTAACAGATTGGTTTCGTAGTATTTGCCGTCCCTTGCCGGGCCGCGCCACTGTGAAATGTTTTGTTCAAACCCTTCAACGGAAAGGGTAAATATGACAGCCAGTAAAATAATATACTTCTTCATAAAATATCTTTTTTACAAGAGATGCATAATTGAATCCAAAAAAGAATCTTCCTGCCAATCCCGGGCTCCTGTCCTACTTCTTCCTGATGTCATATGCCATGAAGGCCTTGCCATGCCTGATATAAAGGATTCCGTCACAGATCACGGGATGGGCGAAGTGTTCGAGTGTGCCTTCGGAGACTTTAAAGGAACTCAGCAGTTCAAGTTTTCCCTGGCTTGGTCGGATTAGCCCTACAACTCCCTGGTCGTTGTAGCAGTAGAGCAAACCATCTGCACAAATTGTCGATCCGCAGCCGAATTTCAGTGAATCTGCAATCTCCCCGGTCGTGGCATCCTGGCTTTCGAACCGTGCCGGCCGGTACCTTGAACCATAGAGGTAATTGCCGATTTTAATGAACCCTCCCTGAACGTTGCCCGATTTGAAATTCCGCCAGACCTCCCTGATGGATTGTCCGTCGGGCGACAATTCAAGTTTTACAATTCCGTTGCCACCCCTGTTATCATAGTAAATAAACCCGTTTTCATAGACAGGGGTGTTGCAATGGATATCACCGGGACGGTCCTGTTTGTGTGACCACAGCAGTTCTCCGGTGGCTGCATCGACCCCGACCAGGTGATGGATCATAAAGTTAACCAGGATTTTCCTGTTTGGCAGGTTTATTATCACCGGGGAGCAGAAGGCGGCGGAATCGGCCATGGCTCTGGATTTCCAGACCAGCTTACCGGTGAACCTGTTCAACGCCACAATGTTGGTGTCTTTGCCTCCCGGTGAACAAAAGAGCAGGTTCCCATCTGCAAGCAGCGATTCTGCAAACCCGAACCTGACGGTTATTCCGTGAAGGTCCTTCAGCATGTTGACCGACCATTGCTTCTGGCCGGTTTCTGCATCGAGACATACAATTTCGCCGAGGCCTGAACAATAATAAACCAGGTTGTCGACAACAGTCGGGGTTGACCGGGGACCGGGAAAATTTCGTGTCCACTCCCTGCCCGTTTCAGTCTTCCACAGGAGCGTGGCATTTTTGTCAAAAGCAAAGAGATAACCCGTACTGTCTATTTCTCCCGGGATATAAATGCGATCGGAAGTAATTGCAGGCGAAGCAAAACCATTGCCCAGGCTGTCAATTTTCCATAGCTGTTTCGGCCCCTCTGCCGGCCAGGATTTAAGCAGATTCACATCAGGGTACATCCCGTCCCGGGCGGCGCCACGCCATTGGGTGATTGTCTGGACATATCCCGGAACGGAGAGGAGGAGCATTACTGCTATGATCGGAATTCGTGTTTTCATGGAATATCTATTTCTTGCGGATATCGTAAACCATCAGCGAATTCCCGTGCCTTACAAAAAGCCGGCCGCTGGCGATAACCAGGTGTGCCCAGTGCTGGTCGGTGCCAAAGGGCACCTTAAAGGCGCTTATT
>JBAXFZ010000483.1:0-3077 GCA_037139685.1 Bacteroidota bacterium | reverse complement strand
GGACCCTGTTCTGGACTTCGTCGGTAAACGGCGCCTCCCAGGCGATATCCCGCGGGCTCAACATCTTCAACCCCAGCATCTCACGCTACGCAGGCAGCAGGGGGAATGCACTTTCGTTACGGTGCATCAAAGATTAACCCATATCTTGTATGGGCTGTGGTATAACCCGGCTTCATAAATTGAAATTATTTATAACTTTACGGCTTAATTTGTTCAGCCTGTTCAGACAACTATTCAGGGATACATGTCTCTTATTAGCAAGCAGAGTTAAAAGCGTTTACTTTCTACATGAAAAGAGCCTATTTCATCCTATTTATAATTTCCTTTTTCACCTTTCATGCCGTTGCACAAATAACCATTACCGGCAACACCACTCTTTGTGCCGGTGAGTCAACCACACTGACCGCATCAACTTCGGGCACCAGTTACGGAACCACCAACTATATTTTTGAAACGATCGATTTTAACAACCATCCCCTTTTCTTCGGCGGAACTGTCGTTGATCCCGATTTCACAGGATGTACCTCATCGCTTCACGATGATTGCTTCGCACCTGCAAACGGACCCTCTGCCCCATATGGCTATCCGATTGGATTTACCTTTTGCTTTTTCAACCAGCAGTATGACCATTTTTGGGTCGGATCAAACGGCTGGGTTGGCTTTTCAAATCCAACCACTCAGTCATGGACAACTTATGTTGCCGCCCCAATTCCCAATACGGCAACGGATGTCCCTAAAAACTGCATTTTTTCTCCCTGGCAGGATTGGTTCCCGGGGGCTAACGGAGCCGGAAATGATGTTTACTACTATACCACCGGCACTGCACCTGACAGGAAGCTCGTTGTTTACTGGACCCATTGCCCTTTATTCGACTGCCAGACACAGACCAGCAACAGGGGGACTTTTATGATCGTGCTCAATGAGCAGAGCAGCATCATCGAAAATTTCATCCAGCTTAAACCGCAATGTACAGGCAGCGGTGCAAGCGAAGGGGCAACCCAGGGGGTGATAAATCTCGTTGGGGATGTGGCTTATACTGCAACCGGGCGGAACTACCAGGTATGGACGGCTGCCAACGAGGGAACAAGGTTCACCCCCAGCGGCATTACGTGGTATAAGGATGCCTATCCCGGAGGAACCCAGGTTGGATATGGAACCTCCCTGTTCGTCACGCCGGCTGTAACAACGACCTACTTTGCTGTTGTCGGGAATTGCGACGGAACAGTTGCATCAAACTCGGTTGTTGTCACTGTAAACCCGAGACCGGCTCCCACATTGACCGGAGGTGGACCGGTGGCATGCCAGAATGATGTAAAAACATATACGACTGAGTCAACCGGTGTAATTTACAACTGGTTATATTCCGGCACCCAGGTTTTGGGAGGGGGAACCGCAGACCATTCAGTTACCCTGAAATGGAGCACAACCGGCCCGAATTTTGTCTCAGTCAATTACTCGAATGCTTTTGGATGCATGGCACTGGCACCCACTACCTTAGCTGTTACCGTCAACCCGTTTGAAACACCGGTCCTCACGACTGTAACCGATCAGTTTTGTGCTGAAGAACCGGTGACATTTACAACCCAGGCAGGAAAGACCAATTATATCTGGGATTATCTGACTTCAGGCGCCACGTGGATTTCAGGAGGCTCCTCAACCGATCACACCGTTACCGTAAAGTGGTCAACCCCGGGGGTAAAGACCGTAACCGTTAATTATACGGATGCAGGCTGTACCGGTGATCCTCCTACTGCAAAGCAGGTCACCATAAAACCCTTGCCGGTTATAAACGGCCCCCTGGCTAAAACAATATGCTCGGGCAACAATACATCCATCAGCCTGTCATCATCCCCCCCGGGTGCGAATTTCAGCTGGAATTCCCCGGCACCCTCCTGCTCAGCCAACATCCTCTCATGCCCTGCAGGGCTGGCAAGCGGCTCAACAATAAATGACGTGCTAACCCTGACAGACCAAAATCCCGGGTCCGTCACATATCATATAAAGCCTGTGTTGAATGGTTGTACAGGAGGCACCCAGGATTACCCCGTTGATATTAACCCCGTGCCGACCGTCGTACCAGGAACCAACCAGGTATTATGCAACGGTGAACAAACTTCCCTGATCCAGTTCACAGGTGATGTTCCCGGAACCATTTACAACTGGAGTAATGACAATACATCCATTGGCCTTGCCGCCGGCGGGGCAGGCGACATCTCCCCCTTTACGGCAATCAATCTCTCGAATGTGCCGGTAACAGCCTCCATTACCGTTACACCGGTTTTTACAAATGCAGGGGTCACCTGTACGGGAACACCATCCGTTTTAACGATCACCGTGAACCCCACCCCTGCTTTAAATCCGGTTGCCGGCCAGGTTTTATGCGACCAGGCCGGCACATCGTCTGTTACATTCTCAGGAAATGTACCAGGAACTGTTTATAACTGGCTAAATTCCAACACCTCAATCGGCCTTGCTGCCGGCGGAACGGGGAACATTTCATCCTTTACCGCGCAGAATGCAACCAATGCCCCGGTCACAGCCACCATCACCGCGACTCCTTCATTTACAGGAGGGGGCATTACATGCGCAGGAATGCCTGGATCATTTGATATCACTGTGAATCCGGTCCCAACCGTGAATGGCGTATCCAGCCAGGTTCTATGCCATTCGGCTGTCACTGCGGCCGTTAATTTTACAGGGTTTGTCCCCGGCACCATTTATAACTGGGTCAATTCAAACGCCACTATTGGCCTTGCGGCCAGCGGTTCCGGCGATATCTCACCCTTTACTGTAACCAACATAACCAATGCGCCCGTCACTGCCAGCATAACGGTGACGCCGGCTTTTACCAATGTAGGTCTTACCTGTTCAGGAGTTCCCGCTACATTTACCATTACCGTGAACCCTATACCCACAGTCAACATCCAGGCCAGCCAGGTTTTATGCCATTCAGCTAATACAGCCCCTGTGAATTTCACGGGCAATGTCCCGGGAACTGTTTACAGCTGGGTCAATACAAACACATCCATCGGTCTTGCCGCCAGCGGAACAGGCGATATAGCCGCCTTTACGGCACT
>JBAXFZ010000482.1:0-3103 GCA_037139685.1 Bacteroidota bacterium | reverse complement strand
CAGGCTGTTTAATTGTCGGGCTGCAGTTTGCAGGAACTGTCACCGCACATTCACCTGATAATGCCACTGGTACACTTTCGGCGGGCATGGCAGGGTCAACCATCTACCCTATTTCCCGCAGATTCAGTTTTCGCAGCCTCGGGGCGAATTTCGACGTAAATCCAACGATGCCCAGCGTCATCATTCCGCCGAAAATAACAGAGGGGATCAACCCTATGAGCCTGGCTGCAAGTCCCGATTCAAAGGAACCAATTTCATTGGAAGATCCTATGAATATGGCATTGACCGAAGCCACCCGGCCGCGCATCTCGTTGGGGGTGAGCAACTGCATGGCCGTAGCCCTGATGATGACGCTGATATTGTCGAACATGCCGCTCATCATCAGCAGGAAGAACGAGAGATAAAAATTCTTTGAAAGGGCAAAACAGATGATGCTCGGCCCGAATCCCGCCACACCGATCATCATGTTACGGCCGGCGTGAACCATCTGGGGCCTGTAGGCCAGCACCACCGACATCATGACCGCGCCCACCATGGGTGCAGCCCTGAGGAAACCCAGCCCCTGCGGCCCCACCTTCAGCACTTCGGCTGCAAAAATGGGGAGCATGGCAACCGCCCCGCCGAAAAGAACGGCAAACATATCGAGTGACATGGCCCCCAGGAGTATCTGGTTGTGATAAACGAATTTCAATCCCGATGACAACCGCTGAACCAGCGTTTCTCCCTCAACTGCAGGAGGGGCAGGGTGGTTCTTTACAAATCCAAGCAGCACCAGGGCTGTAAGGAGGAAGAGAAGCACCGCCAGGTAAGCCACGCGGACACCGAAGAAGCCGTAAACAAGACCTCCGATGGCCGGTCCCGTGATTGCGCCGATATGCCACACCGTACTGTTCCAGGTAGATGAATTGGTATAAAGTTCACGGGGAACCAGCTGCGACATAAGGGCGATGATGGAGGGGTAGAGAAAGGCCCTCGACACGCCGGAAACAGCTACGACCAGGTATATCGGGAACACTCCCAGCGCCGCAAGGATACCCAGTTTCGGAACAGTGAACAGGAAAAGGGCCAGGGTGCCAACCAGGAAGAGCAGGGTAAACCAGACGATGATGGTTTTACGGTTATACCTGTCGGCCGCATGGCCTGCAAAGAGGGCCACGGCAATGTTGGGCAGCGCCTCGGCAAGGCCGATCAGCCCGAGGGCCAGCGGGTCCTTGGTGAGTTCGTACATCTGCCAGCCCACGATGATGCTCTGCATCTGGAATGCAATGGTCGTGAAAAAGCGGAAGGTTAGGAAAAAACGGAAATCCTTTACCTTCAGAACGGCATAGGCATCATGCTTGACCGGAGGCTTTTGGCCTGTTGACATTTCAGATTGTTTATTAAAAAAAACCCGGCCAAAAGACCGGGTTTTTCAATGTGTAAATCGGGTTGGCTATTCCTCTTCTTTTTCCTGGTCTTCGTATGCCTTGAGCAGCTTGTCCTGGATATCGGTAGGAACCTGGGCGTACTCGGCAAACTTCATGTTGTAGGTGGCGCGTCCGATGGTAATTGAGCTGAGTGCGGTTGAATAGCGGTTCAACTCGGCCAGGGGAACCTTTGCCAGGATCTTCTGGTAGCTTCCTTCGCTGTCCATGCCCATGATCACTGCACGGCGGCCCTGGAGGTCGGTCATTACTTCACCCATTTTATCTTCGGGAACAATAACCTCGACATCATAAATCGGCTCCAGGATCTTGGGTCCGGCATTCTTGAAGGCCTCCCTGAAGGCGTTGCGGCCTGCCAGTTTGAAGGAGATTTCGTTTGAATCGACCGGGTGCATTTTACCATCGTAGATATTCACGACAATATCACGTGCATAGGAGCCGGTAAGCGGGCCCTCTTCCATCTTTTCCATGAGTCCCTTCATGATGGCCGGTAAAAACCGTGCATCAATGGCGCCGCCAACGATACAGTTGTTCATCTGGAGGCGTCCGCCCCAGTCGAGTTCAACAACATCGCGTCCGCGGATGGGGAATTCAGTCTGTTCTGCCATCCCCTCTTTGTAGGGCTGGATTGACATGTGCACCTCGCCGAACTGTCCCGAACCGCCCGATTGTTTTTTATGTCGGTACATCGACTTGGCGGGTTTGGTGATGGTTTCACGGTATGGAATGCGCGGAGCATAAAATTCCATCGGGATCTTCTCGAGATTTTCAACATGCCACTTGGCCAGGTTAAGGTGAAGTTCGCCCTGTCCCTGGAGGATCATCTGTTTCAGCTCGCGTGAGAATCCCATGATAAGGGTCGGATCCATCTTGGCAAGTTCATGCAGGATACCGTTGATCTTTTCATCATCGGTATTGCTCTTTGCCCTTACGGCTGTCCTGAATTTAGGTTCAGGGAATGCGATCGGCTCGATCACATCATCCGGATTCTTGAGCGAATTCAGGGTGTTGTTTGTATATGAATTCTTCAGTTTGATTGTAGCTCCGATATCCCCGGCAACCATCTTTTCAACTTTCTCGCGGTTTTTCCCGTTGATCACAAAAAGCTGCGACAAACGCTCCTTCGACTGCCTGACCGGGTTTACCATATCCATGGCCTCGGTGATCTCTCCGGCATATACCTTGAAATAGGAAATTTCACCAAGGTGTTGTTCGATGGATGTTTTAAAAATAAAGGCGGAGGCGGGATCCGTTGATTTACAGGTCATCAGTTTGCCATCCTTTGTTTTGATACCGGGCATTTCGTTCGGGGCGGGAACACTGCCGGCAATAAATTCGAGCAGCCGGCCGACACCCATGTCCTGCTTGGCACCGGTGCACAATACCGGGAAAATGGTCCGGTTGATCAGCCCGGTCTTCAGCGCCTGGAGCATCTGTTCTTCGGTAAGAACGCCCGTGTCGAAGAAGACTTCCATCAATGATTCATCCTTGGATGCCAGTTCCTCCATAAGAGCGGCATACATCTCCTCGGCCTTGTCCTTCTCCGCGGCGGGGATGTCGGAAATTTCAGGTTTTCCGCCACCGGAGGTAAACTTATACTGCTTCATCTTCAGCAGGTCGATGATGGTATTGAAACCTGATCCTGCATTAACAGGATACTGCATCAGGGTAACATTTTT
>JBAXFZ010000481.1:0-3109 GCA_037139685.1 Bacteroidota bacterium | reverse complement strand
CGAGTCGGTCGATACCGGCGGCAATGGCTGCAAAGTCGTTATCAGGACAAAAAAGGGTGATGAGATTGTCGAATGCGACATCGTCCTGTCGGCCGTCGGGATTGCCACAAATATAGAAGGGATCGGGCTGGAAGAGACCGGAATTGCAACCGAACGAGGAAAAGTTGTGGTTGATGATTTCTATAAAACCACAGTTGATGGTTATTACGCCATCGGCGATATCGTCAGGGGACCTGCTCTCGCCCACGTTGCCTCCCATGAGGCAATAATATGTGTCGAAAAAATCGCCGGCAAAAATGTTGAACCTCTCGATTATGGCAATATCCCCGGCTGTACCTACACTCACCCTGAGGTTGCTTCGGTGGGAATGACTGAAAAAGCCGCAAAGGAGGCCGGGTATGATATCCTGGTTGGCAAATTTCCTTTTACAGCCTCAGGCAAAGCCACAGCCTCGGGAGCCCGCGACGGCTTTATCAAGGTTGTTTTCGATGCCAAATACGGGGAATGGCTTGGAGCCCACATGATCGGTGACAATGTCACCGAACTGATCGCAGAGGTAGTGGTGGCAAGGAAACTGGAAACCACCGGCAAGGAGATCATCGAGGCTGTTCACCCCCACCCTACCATGTCGGAGGCCATCATGGAGGCGGTGGCACAGGCATATGGGGAGTGCGTGCACCTGTAAAGCAGCGAGGTAGCGAGGTAGCGAAATTGCGAGGAAGCTAATTGCGAAATGTATAAGTCATGAAGTCGTTAATTTCAGACAAGCTCACGGTTCTGATAAGTTAAATTTGACTGTTTATATTTATGGAAATTATTCACACTCCACTGGAGGGTTTATTAATCATCAAGCCTGATGTTTTTGATGATGAACGGGGTTATTTTTTCGAATCCTACAACTTTGAAAAGTTCAAACAGGCCGGAGTTGATCTGAATTTCCTCCAGGACAACGAGTCGATGTCGAAAAAGGGGGTGCTGAGGGGACTTCATTTCCAGGCCCCTCCCTTCGCACAGGGGAAACTGGTGCGGGTAATCCGCGGCTCGGTGCTCGATGTTGCCGTTGACATCCGCAGGGATTCACCCACGTACGGAAAATGGGAATCTGTCGTTCTTTCAGGGAAAAACAAATGGATGTACTGGGTCCCGGCCGGTTTTGCCCATGGCTTTGCGACGCTCGAAGACGATACCATATTTTTCTACAAATGTACCAACGTTTACAACAAAGCCTCCGAAGGCAGCATCTGCTGGAACGACCCAGACCTGAACATCAACTGGGAAATTACAGACCCGGTAATATCGGGCAAGGACAAGGTGTCGCCGGGGTTCGGGGAATTTGTGAGCCCATTTTGAAATAGCGAGGTAGCGAGGTAGCGAATATCAGGAAAAGAGATAGAAAATTGCGGAGAAAAGGCGGGATATGTTGAAAAAGGGATTTTATTTATCAGGAGTGGCAGCTTTGCTGCTGGTTTGTGCTGTTTCCATCTGCGCCATTGTTGAGGTAAGGAGCCATGACCAGGAATACCAGGCTCTTTTCAGCAGGCACATGCGGGTGTTTTCTCCGGCGGTACCGTCAAAAGCAGATTTTGCAGGCGAGCCTGTCCCCATGGAATTGAGTTATGTGAGAGAGGCCTACGACCGTGAGATCATGGCCGGCACCTTTATGCAGTCGTCTACCATTATGATGTTCAAGAGGGCATATCGGTGGTTCCCCGTAATCGAGCCCATCCTGAAGAAAAACAACATTCCTGATGATTTCAAATTCCTTGTACTGGCCGAAAGCAACCTCATCAATGTCGTTTCACCCGCCGGTGCAGAGGGCTACTGGCAGTTTATCAGGGCCACAGGGATAAAATACGGCCTGGAGATCAACGAAAACGTTGACGAACGGTACAATATGGAGAAGGCCACCCAGGCAGCCTGTGATTATTTCAGGGATGCCTATAAGGAATTTAACAGCTGGACCCTCGTTGCCGCATCCTATAACCGGGGTATCGACGGCCTGGGCAAGGCCCTCGAAAAACAAAAGGTCAGGAACTACTATGATCTCTATCTGAACGATGAAACATCCCGTTATGTTTTCCGGATCATGGCCCTCAAGGAGATTTATGCCCACCCGGTACGTTATGGATTTTACCTTAGGGAACGCGATTTTTATACTCAGATCAACTGCCGGCTCGTTGTCATTGACAATAGTATTGGCGATCTGCCTGCATTTGCAAAGATCCAGGGAATCAATTACCGGGTTCTGCGTGAAATGAATCCGTGGATTCAAAGTTACAGCCTGCTGAACAAATCAAGGAAAATTTACATCTTCCAGATCCCAAAGGAGGGTGCGATGAACTATGAAACACTGCTGAAAAAGGTTCCTCCCCGCGAAACTTTTTTCCATGATACGCTTAACTTTAACGAGGTTCACTAAAATTACCGCTTTTCGCGACTGCTGTGGAAGAAAATTTGGAAGTATTCGGAGCAAGGGTTCACAACCTGAAGAACATTGACCTTACCATTCCGCGTAAAAAACTGGTGGTTTTTACCGGCCTAAGCGGCAGCGGCAAGTCATCCCTTGCATTTGACACCATCTATGCCGAGGGTCAGCGTCGCTACATGGAGACCTTTTCAGCATATGCGAGGCAATTTATCGGGAACCTGGAGCGACCCGATGTTGACAAGATCAACGGGTTAAGCCCGGTAATCTCCATTGAACAGAAATCAACCAACCGAAATCCCAGGTCGACCGTCGGGACCATCACCGAAATCTACGACTTCATGAGGCTGCTCTTCGCCCGTGCCGGGGATGCCTATTCGTATGTGACGGGTGAGCAGATGGTCAGGTACAGCGAGCACCAGATTGTGGAGCTGATTCTTACACATTACTCCGGCAAAGATATCCTGGTCCTGGCGCCTGTGGTGAAGGGACGTAAGGGACATTACCGCGAACTCTTCGAGCAGATCCGCAAACAAGGCTTTCTCAGCGTCCGTATTGACGGGGAGGTGAAAGAAATCGTTCATGGCCTGCAACTTGACCGGTACAAAATCCATGATGTGGAAATCGTCATCGACAAGGTCAATGTGCATCCCGACTCAAAGAAAAGGCTGGCAGGCTCAGTCA
>JBAXFZ010000480.1:0-3119 GCA_037139685.1 Bacteroidota bacterium | reverse complement strand
GGGTGAAAAGTACCGAGCAAATTTCACAAACTCTTAATCTCATATTCCCATATCCCCATTTATATCAATCCCTTACTCCAAAGGTTTCCTTTACACAATTTACACCTGCACACTACTCATTTACAGTTTTTTACACATAAATAAATATTAATTATTTCTAAATCAAATCATTAATGTAATGGCTTGGTTTTTGTTAGGTGTAAACTTAGTACTACGTTTTGGATTAGCATAACTATAGCCAAAACCAGCATGAAATACCGGCATTGCAAATTCGGTATACCCTGTGAGTTTAACCTGGTTAGATATAATTGCCTTATCATTCGCATAACGATGAGCGCGAATGGGGTGACCTCGTTCAATCGGATTATAGGGTCATCCTCGATGTGCTTTTCAGCAATCAGGCCTAGGAAAAGCTCTTCATTTGAATGCAGTTCTCTTATAGGTTACCGGCCTATGACAAAACTTTCACTTCAACTATTGGGTAAAAGCAACCTGGCAATACCCGGCTCTTGTCTTATCCTTCAGGAGACAAGAGCTAGGGAATCGTGATGAAGGTTCGCTACGTTTTATTTCGTAGCAAAAAAAATGAACCCGGAGGATGAAACTTATCCCGGTTCTTCCATCCGAAATCATTGGGATATTCCTTAAATTTGTGTGATATGAAAAACATCATTTTGAAAATGGTCTTTGCATCCATCATAACGCTGGCTTTAGCAGGGTTTACAAATGTTCAAGGACAAAGCATGTATCTTACAGTAACCAACAATTCCGGGTTGACAGTGGATCATTATGTCGCTTCCTGGACTGTTTTTTCATTAAACCCATATACGGTGTATACATGTGACCATTATTCTGATCCGATTCCTTCTCCCTTCTCCTTTCCAACACTCATTCCTTTTACTGCTAATGTTAATGATGTAAGAGACCCGATTTTCTACGTATATGTTCGTGTTATCGGATATAATCAGTTTAACAATCCGATCTGTTCTGGGGACAATACTGTTGGCCCTAAGACCACTGCTCAACTTCAGGGGAGTTGGTCCATAGCTGTCACGGTTAATTGATGATAAAAACATGGATTAACAATACAAGGCAGGTAACTGAAAAATGAATGAAAACAAAATGAAAATTCCGATAATCATAGTTTCATTGTTTTTCTCTTACCTGTCTTGCTTTGCCCAGGGCGAATGGAACCAGTGGCGATTTGGGCAAAATATTTCACTTGATTTTAATTCAGGCAACCCAGTGCAAGTTGCTAATAACAATATGAATACGGGTGAGGGAACGATTAGTCTGGCCGATTCCCTTGGAAATCTGTTGTTTTATTCCGATGGCAAAGCGATCTGGGATAAAACCAATATCGTCATGCCGAATGGGTATGGATTACACGGGACATGGCAACCCTTCAAACCTGCTTTATCTTTTAAAAGACTGGCAAACGACAGTACGTTTTATCTCTTTACGGTTGGAGAGGCCCGATTTATGCCCTCAGATTATTTTGGGCTTTATTATTCTGTAGTTGATCTGCGACTGCACAACGGATTGGGAGATATACCGCCTACATTGAAGAACATTCCGCTGAATGCCGCCGATTCCGCATTTGATTATTTATGCGGCACCAGGGCATGGAATAACAGGGATGTTTGGGTGATCGTAAAAAAATATATTTCCCTGACCAATTTAAAGCCCTATATGGCCTTTAAAGTTACCCCGGCCGGTATCGACACAATTCCAGTGGTAAGTTCGTCCGGTTTGGTTAGTCTTTATCCATACACATCTGACGGTGTGATTAAAATTTCACCGGATGGAACAAGGCTCATCACAACAGGTACTTGTCAACCATGGGGAAACAGGATGGCCGAATTCTGTCATTTCAACAATAAAACAGGCCAGGTGACACCTGAATTTATCTTTAAACCTTCCATAAGTTCAGTTTATCCTCGATTTATTGAGTTCTCAGGGAATGGTCATTTTGTATACATTGAGGGTGTTAATAATAACGGGCAGCATCCATTATTCCAATATGACGCCACAATAGAAGATTCTGCGGGCTTTATGGCCAGCGAGGTGTATCTGGGAAACAATTGCACCTCGATGCAACTGGCGTCCAATGGCAAAATTTATATCAATGACCTTGCGTTGCCTCCGGTAACGGATTCAATGCATGTAATAAATTTTCCGAACAATCACGGAGTGGCTTGTGGTTTTCAAAGACATGTACTGGTATTTAACAATAATAATTCTGGCAACGGGAGCATTCCGCAATTCATTCAAAATTATAAAGCCTATATTCACAAAACAGGCGATTGTCAATCGGATTCGGTTCATTTTTCAGGCGATATCTGGCCCCCACCTGATTCGGTTCGATGGAACTTCGGAGACCCGACATCGGGAACAGCCAATATCTCAACTGGCGTAACACCTGCTCATGTTTATTCCGCCACAGGTACCTATACGGTCGAGTTGTACGTAAGACACAATGATAACCGAACAGATACTACCTGGAAGACAATCATTATTAAAACAGGCCCACAGCCCGCACTGGGCCCCGACCAGACAATCTGTGCAGGACAAACCACCACCTTAGACGCAGGTGCATGGAGCGGGTGCACCTATGAGTGGAAGGACCTGGGCTCCGGGCTGGTGGTCGGGACAAACCAAACCTACACCACCGGCGCACCCGGGGCTTATGCGGTGATGGTGACCGGTCCGAATGGCTGCACCGGCAAAGACACGATCCAATTATTTTTAGGAACCCCTACTGTCGTCACGGCCACTATCACGACCGGGACCACCACCATATGTGCCGGCACGCCAGTAACCTATACAGCATCCGGAAACCCGACCGGCACCTCGCCGTCCTGGCAGTGGAAAGTCAACGGTGTCAATACCGGTACGGGCGGACAGGTGTTCACCGACACGCCATCCAACGGCGACTGCATCACCTGTGTGCTGACCTCCAACGCTTTTTGCGTAACCGGCAACCCTGCCACCTCCAACCAGATATGCATGACGGTGAACCAGCTTAATCCCGTCAGCCTGACCATTACTTCAACATCGTCTCATACATGTGCAGGCACGCCCGTGACATTTAACGCCTTTCCGACTAATCCCGGCAA
>JBAXFZ010000479.1:0-3130 GCA_037139685.1 Bacteroidota bacterium | reverse complement strand
GTTGGTACAATCGGCCACATTGATCATGGTAAAACCACGTTAACTGCTGCCATCACTTTAGTTTTGGCAGATAAAGGCTTATCCGAGTACAGGTCGTTTGACTCAATCGACAATGCACCCGAAGAAAAAGCACGTGGAATCACGATTAACACAGCTCACATCGAGTACCAGACTGCCAACCGTCACTATGCTCACGTTGACTGCCCGGGACACGCTGACTACATCAAGAACATGGTCACCGGTGCTGCCCAGATGGACGGCGCTATCATCGTTGTTGCCGCAACTGATGGTCCCATGCCACAGACCCGCGAACACATCCTGCTCGCACGTCAGGTTGGTGTGCCCAAGCTGGTTGTTTTCATGAACAAATGCGACAGTGTTGACGATCCCGAAATTCTCGAAATCGTTGAGATGGAAATCCGCGATCTGCTTACCTTCTACGGTTTCGATGGTGCAAATACCCCGGTTATCCAGGGATCAGCATTAGGCGGACTGAACAAGGAGCCGAAATGGGTTGAAAAAATCATGGAACTCATGGATGCCGTTGACAGCTATATCCCGCTGCCCGTCCGTGACGTTGACAAGCCCTTCCTTATGCCGGTTGAAGATGTGTTCTCAATCACCGGCCGTGGTACGGTTGCTACCGGCAGGATTGAAACCGGCGTTATCAACACCGGCGACCCGGTCGAAATCATCGGGATGGGTGCTGAAAAAATGAAATCAGTTGTTACTGGTGTGGAAATGTTCCGCAAGATCCTCGACAGGGGTGAAGCCGGTGACAATGCAGGTTTACTCCTCCGTGGCGTTGATAAGGATGCCATCCGCCGTGGTATGGTTATCTCCAAACCTGGTTCAATTACCCCTCACAAACAGTTCAAGGCTGAGATCTACGTTCTGAAGACACAGGAAGGTGGCCGTCATACCCCGTTCCACAACAAATACCGTCCCCAGTTCTATTTCCGCACAACCGACGTTACCGGTGAAATCCACCTGCCCGAGGGAGTTGAAATGTGCATGCCCGGTGATAACATCACCATCAAGGTTGACCTGATTTCAGAAATCGCCATGAGCAAAGGTCTCCGTTTCGCTATCCGCGAAGGTGGACGTACCGTTGGTGCAGGCCAGGTTACTGAAATCCTCGACTAAGAATAAATAGCGAAATAGCGAAATAGCGAGGTAGCGAAATTTTGTAGCGAAATTGCCAAGTAGTGAAGCAGCTAAATTATTGAATTATATTTTTTGATGCAATTTTGCCTGAATGATCATCTCCGGGCGGAATTGCATCAAATGCCAAAAATAAAGTTTAATTACACACGGGTGTAGCTCAACTGGTAGAGTGGCGGTCTCCAAAACCGTAGGCTGTGGGTTCAAATCCTACCACCCGTGCAAAACATCGGATAAATGGCAAACAACAAAGTGATCAACTATATTGAGGAAAGCTATGATGAGCTGATGCATAAAGTATCCTGGCCAACCTGGAGTGAATTGCAGGGTAGTGCCATCGTGGTATCGGTTGCTTCGCTGATCATTGCCATCATCGTTTTCGCGATGGATGAAGTTTTTAAAAATGTTCTTTTACAGTTTTACAAACTTTTTTAAATCCCGGTCTGATCCAGGGATCTCAGGTTAAACTTTTAATCAACTATCAATCTCATAATAAGCATGAGTGAAGTAACCAAGAAATGGTACGTCGTGAGGGCTATCTCCGGGAATGAGAAGAAGGTGAAACAGTATCTCGAAAGCGAAATTGTCACCCTCAATCTCCAGGAGTATATCACCCAGGTGCTTATTCCCACCGAAAAGGTTTACCTGATCCGGAACGGGAAAAAGGTGAGCAAGGAACGTAACTACTTCCCGGGTTATGTGTTGATTGAAGCAACCCTGGTTGGCGAGGTTCCCCACATTATCCGCAACATCCCCGGCGTACTTGGATTCCCCGGCGCCAAAGGTGAAGCCCACCCCCTGAGACCTTCAGAGGTTAAAAGGATCTTGGGCAAATTTGATGAACTGTCGGAACAGGGCGAAGAGGTCAACATCCCCTTTATCGTGGGAGAGACCGTCACCGTTATCGACGGACCGTTCAACAGCTTCAGCGGCGTGATAGAAGAGATCAATGAAGAGAAGAAGAAACTCAAGGTTATGGTGAAGATTTTCGGGCGGAAAACCCCGCTGGAATTGAGTTTCATGCAAGTACAAAAAGAGTAGTATTTTTCGTATAGTGAAATATGTAGAGGCTGGCCATGCCTTCCCTCTAAGAAGTCACGATTAAAATCAGAAGTAAAATGGCAAAAGAAGTTAGTGGAATTATCAAGTTGCAGATCAAGGGAGCGGCAGCTAACCCCTCACCCCCGATCGGCCCTGCATTGGGTGCCAAGGGCGTGAACATTATGGAATTTTGCAAGCAGTTTAATGCCCGTACACAGGATAAACCAGGGAAAATCATTCCTGTTATTATCACGGTTTACCGCGATAAGTCGTTCGACTTTATCGTTAAAACCCCCCCTGTGGCCGTTCAGCTGATGGAAATAACCAAACTGACGAAGGGTTCCCCGGAACCCAACCGTAACAAGGTTGCAGCCGTAAGCTGGGAACAGGTGCAGAAAATTGCTGAAGATAAAATGCCTGACCTGAATGCATTTACCATTGAATCAGCCGTTAAAATGGTGGCAGGAACCGCCCGGAGTATGGGAATAACTGTTACCGGCACATCACCCTTCAAGCGCTAGTTCGTGCAGCCTGATTAGTTGTTCAATAGACCTCATTAACAACATTAAATATAAATAAATGATAAAGCTGACAAAAAAGAGGAAGGTAGCCCTGTCGAAGATTGATAAGGATACCGTTTATTCGTTGGCGGATGCAGCTGCGCTCGTAAAAGAGATCAGCAATACAAAGTTTGACTCATCCGTCGATATTGACGTTCGTCTTGGGGTTGATCCCCGTAAAGCCAACCAGATGGTTCGTGGCATCGTGACGCTTCCCCACGGTACCGGAAAGACCATCAGGGTATTGGTATTATGCACTCCCGACAAAGAAGAAGAGGCTATTGAAGCCGGCGCCGACTTTGCAGGACTGGATACCTATATTGATAAAATCAAAGGCGGTTGGACGGATGTTGATGTCATTATTA
>JBAXFZ010000478.1:0-3141 GCA_037139685.1 Bacteroidota bacterium | reverse complement strand
TCACACAGTTATCAGAAGAGGTCAGTTCGCAGGTTATAATGTCGCCGTTCAATGGTATATAGGTGTATGTTGAATTTGTTGCACCGCTAATATTGACGGCATTCACTTTCCATTGGTAATCTGGCAAGGATCCACCGTGGGTCGGATTGGCGGTAAAAGTCACGGATGTTCCCGCACATAAAGGATTTATTGTGGGAGTCACCGTTACGCTAACTGGAAGGTTTGGATTCACTGTCATCGTGATGCCATTGGAGGTTGCAGGGTTGTTTGAAATGCAAACAGTGAGCGACGACGTAAGCTCACAGGTGACAATATCAGTGTCCACTGGTGTGTAACTGAAAGTGGTTGAATTTGTTCCAGAATTGATCCCGTTCACTTTCCATCGGTAAACAGGGGCTAATCCAGGATTGGTGGGGAAGGCATTATAGATTACGGAAGTTCCGGCACAAATTGTGGATGCAGAGGCTGTAATTGTGATATCTATAGGTATAACTGCCACAACATCAATATCCAATTGGGTAGCCGACACGGCTGTACAGCCATTGATATCGGTATAATTTACGCTCACCCACTGAATTCCGGTATTATTCCACGTTATTGAGATGTAATCATCTGCGGCAGTTCCTCCTCCGGACAAGGCTCCACCTGCCGAAAATGTCCAACCATATCCTGTTTGTCCAGATTCGGTTGTATATGATTTCGTTTCACCGGCACAAACACTTTGGGTTCCTGTTATAGTTGGCACCGAGGGAGAGTGAACCTGAATCGCCATCGTTTTTGAGGCCCCTGCTCCACATTGATTTATACCTGTAACCGTTAACAACCCTGAAACTGCTCCCGTATTAAAATCCACAGTTATTGAAGTTGAATTCTGACCGGAAACAATGACAGCTCCAAGGGGTACTTCCCAAAAATAGGTTGTTGTGCCGGGAATACCAGATACGGAGTATTGAATACTCGTGGATGGAAGACAAACATCTCCGGGACCTATAATCTGTGCGGCTGTTCCAGGTAAGGGACAATCTGAAAATTTCACCAAATAGGAATCCTGGTAACCACCTCCATATACATTTTGTTGTGTCCCGTTTGTCGAAATATTATTCATGGAGCCTGTTCCGCCTGTAAGAAACAAGTTATTGTTGTCAAAATAATTAAATGAGCGTGCATCGTCTATAGCTTCTCCTCCATAATAGGTTCCCCAAATTCTGTTTCCTATGGAATCGAATTTTACTAACATCCCATCATTGATGCCTCCACCAAAGACTGGTTGAAATCCATCTGCTGTAGTTATCGAATTCAAGGATTCTGTATACCCACAGAAATATAGATTTCCATTTGAATCAAAGTCACCACCATTTATATAATCATAGTTGGAACCACCATAATAGGAAATCCAATGTCTCTGACCATTTGGATAAAACCTGCCAAGAAATCCATCCTGAGTGCCTCCTCCGTAAATCGTCTGAAATGCACCAGGACTTGCAATTCCTGATTCAGAGGTTGTACCCCCTGCAATCAAGATCCTACTGTTGTTGGCAACTTTCACATAGGAGATCATATCATTCAACGGACCTCCGCAATAAGTGCCCCATTGCCGAACACCGCTTGTGTCAAATTGAACAAGTAAGCCATCACCACTGCCTCCCAATGCAAACTGAAATGATCCCACTGTTGACATGTTAGTTAATGAACACGTCGAGCCACAAATATAAACCCGGCTATTCCCCTCAACCGCACAATTATTTGTAGGACTTGCATTATCACTACATTCACCTCCGTAATATGTTCCCCATATCCGATTTCCTCCAGGGGTGAACTTGACAAGAAAAAGATCATTCCCAAGTCCTGGATTAGGCTGGTGACTACCAGGAGTTGAAATGTTTTCAGGTGAGCTTGTGGTCCCTGAAAGATAGATGTTGCCGTTTGCATCAGTTGCACACCCTGAACCATTCTCAGGTTGGGTTCCTCCATAATAGGTACCCCATATCCTGGCACCGGAAGTGTCAAATTTTACCAGGAAAGCGTCACTTGATCCAAAACTACCTAGCGTTGGCTGAAAAGATCCCGGTGTCGAAATGTTATTTGGAGATCCTGTTATCCCGGAAAGGATAAGTTTAACATCCGGGGTCATAGACATACCATGAAATTCTTCTGATGCCATACCTCCATAGTAAGTTGCCCATATCCTTTGACCTGAAGGAGAAAATTTTGCAAAAAAGGCATCTCCAAACCCACCCATGATCACTTGGTACGCACCTGTAGAAGCAATGTTACTGGCGGAATAAGTCCTGCCCGCCATGTAACAAAATCCGGCATTATCGACAACACTGGTGAAACCAATGTCATCATCCGTTCCGCCATAGTAAGTTCCCCATAATCGAACTGGGACAGGATCGATGATAAGCGTTGCTTGGGACGGAACAAGTCTATCGACTAAAAATCCGTAAACACCCTGAGAAATTTCAGCAAACATTGCGTTCACAGGTGTCTCAATTCCCTCCATGTTGTATAAACTATTGGGAACTGCTTCTTCTATTGTACCGGATGTTGTTTTTAAAAGTATAGAACCTACGGAAGAAATCTGTATCTCAGGATCACTTATCCTTATTTTAATCGAGGACAACTTTCCCCCTGGGTGAATCACAAAATTGTATTTAACAGCTGATTTTGCACCAGAATAAAATTCCAGATCAATTTTAGGGTAGATATTCTTGTATGTGACAGATTTAAATGATCTAACACGTGTGACTCCTTCAACAGATGTTCCGGTGGTATAATAATTTTGATAATCGGGAGATGGGTCATGTTTAACGATATTGCATGCAGGATTGGAGCCGACAAAGTCAAAATCAATACGATGAATCCTGTAAGATCGTAAAGATGTATCAGAACTGAAGTCTGTGATAGGGGATAAATTACCATTTACTATAATGTGTTGATTTTTGAGTTCTGGGTACGCGCCTTCGATGGAGAAAACATCATAACTGAACCCGGTTTTTCTCAACTGGATATTCATCCCCGGTGTATTCAACAGATAAAGAACTGAAGGATTGAGCTTGTTGTACTGATCAATGATCTGGCCTTTATTTTCGATAAAGCCTGTTCTTTGTTTTAATCCCTCTTTATTAATGGAGATTTCAT
>JBAXFZ010000477.1:0-3146 GCA_037139685.1 Bacteroidota bacterium | reverse complement strand
GAGGTGCTTCCTGCCAGTTCGGAAGAATTCTTTGTTCGTGAACGCGACCGGAGTAATTATCGGCGAAATATTTCAGGACCATGTCAAAGTTTGGATCGAAATCCTCGATGGGTTTTGGCTCCCGGACCTTCCCTACAAGTTCGTAATGCTTCGATTTCGTAAAGGTAAAGGTGGTTGCAATTGGATGCCCCTTGGGGTTGTCAGGGACATCCTGGGAATATACATGCCATTTGCGATCTGCTTTTGCAATCAGGAGCAGGGTTGCTTCACCGGGAGTTACCTGCTCGGTTTTAAAACTCCATTTTACCGGATCCAGGATCTGAGCGTGTGAGAAGGTTGGCAGGAACACCAGGGCCAGCAGGCCGATCAACATTTTTTTCATCCGTAAAAAATTTTGAAGGGACAAATTTAGAGAAAATTATGGCACGGCCCTAACAGAAAAAAACGCAGGTGTGAAAGGTAATCCAATAATGAGACGGCAGGGCTGATCGCAGGCAGCTCATCTCCTTCATGCCGTTACCAGGAGTATCTCTCTTGTCGCCGGGGTTACCCTGTACCTGTGGTCGATCCGGTGACCGATGATCCAGACGATATCTTTTCCCGAACACAGCAGCCAGGCATCTTCTTTCTCCTTCAGTGAAAATTTCTGATCAATGAAAAAATCGCTCAGTTTCTTCCTTTTCTTCATCCCCAGGGGGTAAAATGCATCTCCTTGCTGCCATTTCCTTAGGGCCAGGGGGAACAGGAGCTTTGAAAAATTCAGGCTGGCGGTATTGCCGGCTGAAGGGATTTCGTAGTTTTCCGCCCCCGTGATCCGTTCAAATGTGACCGGTAAAGGTTTGGTGATATGCTTTTTATGGATGAATGGTCCTATTCTGACAGGTTTTGCACCTGCCCTCTTTTTTAGTGGGCTTATAACAAGCTGCCCTCTCTCCTTGACAAGCCTGTGGGTGGGGGAAATGAATATCTTCCTGGCCTCACTGTTCAGGCAGGTCACCAGGTTTGAAACCTGGGTTTCGTTGAATCCAAAGGGTGACAGGATTCCCCAGGCATAGGTTTCTACAGGTCCGGCCGACAGGAGGCTTGCAATTTCAACTGACCTGTTGTCACCGTCGGTCCTGAGATGGGCACGGCGCCACTCCTCCAGGATGCGGTTACCAACCTGTTCAAATTCCCTTATTCTCCTGATACTTTCAGTCAGGCCATGCGGAAATTCAGGATTAAGGGTGCAAATGAGCGGTACCAGGTCATGCCTGATCTTATTCCGCAAATATTTGTTCTCATTGTTCGAAAGATCAACCCGGTAGCTGATCCCGTGGTGCAGGGCATACTCCTCAATATCCTTCCGGAAGGCGAACATCATGGGCCTGATGATGTTGCCATTCCTGACCGGAATCCCGTGTAACCCTGCAATTCCTGTTCCGCGGATGAGGTTGATCAGGAAGGTCTCGACCTGGTCGTCGAGATGGTGGGCCGTTGCCACATGATCAAAACCGTTTTCCTTTCGGATCCGGTCAAACCAGTCATACCTGAGATCCCGCGCAGCCATCTGGATCGAGATACCTTTGTTGACCGCGATGGCGGCCGTGTCGAATTTCTCAGTAAAGCAACGGACATGCAGCTGCCCGGCAAGTTGCCTTACAAATGCGGCATCCGATTCACTGTCGGCTCCCCGCAATCCGAAATTACAGTGTGCAATGGCGAACCTGAATTTTGCACCGGCAAACATGTGGGCCATCACCACCGAGTCAATTCCTCCGCTTACAGCCAGCACTATATTCTCATCGGGCAAAAAGATTTTCCCTGTTTCGACGAACTTTATTAAATCCCTGAGGTTCATGGTGCAAAATTACCATGATTATCCGGGAAATAGAAAACTAATTGTTTTTTTCAATCCGGCTGCTTCCCATGAAGGGCTGCCTGTTCCCATTTAGTCAGATTTAGGGCCACACAAATAGAATAAGTAATATATTTGGCACGTTATAAAAGTAAACATGCCCTGGCAAATAACCTATATTACGTGGATTCACCTGGTCACAGCTATCATTAGTCTCCAGCTGATACTTACGGTCTACAACATTCAGCAGATCAGAGGCAGGGTGCCGTTTATATGGATGATGGCACTTTCGACCTTCTGGTCATTGATTCTTACTTTTGAATCATCGGCACCCACCGTAGAGCAGAAGGAGATGTGGTCGCAGTTCGAGTATTTCGCCAACATGGTGATTCCGCTTATGTTCCTTCGTTTTATCCTCTCCTATGACCTGGACAGCCACAGGAGGTTAAAAAAGTATGGCTGGGTGCTGTGGATTATCCCGGTTGTTACGATTATCCTGGTCTTTACCCATGAAATGAACAAACTTATCTGGACCGGTTTTGAATGGAGTCCGGCGGGACACAATATCCTGATCTACAAGCACGGTTCTGCCTTTTATGTTGCCATGGCCTATTCGGTCGGGTTGATTTTCGTTGCCAATTTCATGCTGGCCAGGTTTATTCTCAAACGCCCGGACTATTACAAATCGAGGGGCAGGTTCCTGCTTACAGGCTCGTTTTGCGCCCTGCTTACAGGGATGGCCTATGTGCTGGGATTAAGCCCTGTGGAGGGTCTTGACATTTCACCGATGGGAACCCTGATAGCAGGTTTTATTTTCTTTGGCGGGATCTCGCGCGGGCAGCTTTTCGACATTATTCCCTTCAGTCACCAGCTGATGATTGAAAAAATGAAAGACGGTGTGATTATTCTTGACAGTAAGAATTTTATAATGGATATCAGCCCGGTAGCAATTAAGGCATTAAAGATTGATTCTGAAATCTCAGGTCTGAAGATGGAGGAGGTGCTTCCTGTTTTCAATACGGTTCTTCAGGGTACCTCGACAGACCAGGAAATCCGGGGAGAGATAAGGTTGGGTGAGCCTCCCGATGGTTGGTTTGAAATCACGCGCTACCCGCTCAGGGGGGTTAAGGAGAATTATCTCGGGAGTTTACTGGTTATGCACGACATCAGCCACAGGAAGGTCACCGAAACGCAGTTAAGAAGAAATGCCGAGGAGCTTCGCGAACTGAACAAGATGAAGGACCGCATATATTCGGATCAGGAACAAAAGTTGTGGAGCCGGGATAAATGGAAGACCTTTGCAGGAAAA
>JBAXFZ010000476.1:0-3158 GCA_037139685.1 Bacteroidota bacterium | reverse complement strand
GTCGACGCGGCGCCAGAACCAGGACAAGTTCCTGATGGAAGAGGTGGATGTCATCGTTGCCACCATTGCCTTTGGGATGGGTATCGACAAACCGGATGTCAGGTTTGTGATTCACTACGACATGCCGAAAAGCCTTGAAGGATATTACCAGGAAACTGGCCGTAGTGGTCGTGATGACGGGGAGGGCAATTGTATTGCCTTCTACAGTTATGATGACATCCAGAAGCTGGAAAAATTCCTGAAGGGCAAAGCAGTGGCCGAACAGGAAATTGCAAAGCAGTTGCTCATGGAGACCGTTTCGTACAGCGAATCCTCTGTATGCCGGCGTAAGCAGCTGCTGCATTATTTCGGAGAGATATATATGGAAGATAATTGTCAGAACTGCGACAACTGTATGCATCCAAAGAAAAAGTTTGAAGGAAAACAGTATGTTAAGCTTGTGCTGGAGACCGTAATTGCCGTTAAACAGCAATTCAAGAACAAACACATCATCAACATCATCCTTGGCAAGAGCGCCGCTACCATCAAATCGTACAAGCATAACAAACTCGATGTTTTTGGAAAAGGCGCTGAGCATGATGAAAAGTTCTGGAATGCCGTTATCCGTCAAACCCTGATCGAGCGCTTGCTGACAAAGGATATTGAAAATTACGGTTTGCTGAAGATCAGCCCGGAAGGAACTCAATTCCTTAAAAGCCCGCATTCGGTGATGCTGGTTGATGATCACGATTTTGAAAATCCTGAAGAAGAGGAGCTTTTTGAAGCACTCGGATCGAAAAGCAGCACGGCCGATAAAACGTTGTTCGCCCTGCTGAAGGATTTGCGCAAGGAGATCGCCAGGAAAGAAAAACTGCCTCCCTTTGTTATTTTCCAGGATCCTTCGCTCGAGGACATGGCCATCCAGTACCCGGTAACGGTGGACGAACTGCGCCAGATCACCGGTGTGGGATCTGGAAAGGCCCTCAAATACGGGAAGCCCTTTCTTGACCTGATTAAGGAATATGTCGAGGAAAATGAGATTATCCGCCCGATGGACATGGTTGTCAAATCGGTTGTGAATAAATCGGGGATCAAGGTATTTATCATTCAAAGTATCGATCGCAAGGTTGCCCTCGAGGATATTGCCCTTGCAAAGAACCTGAGTTTTGATGAACTGGTCACCGAAATCGAGAGCATCGTAGGATCCGGTACAAAGATAGACATCAACTACTATATCGACGAATTTGTCGATCCTTACCACCAGGAGGAGATTTTCGAATACTTCCGCAAAGCCGAGTCTGATTCCATCGATGATGCCCTGAAGGACCTGGGCGAAGATGAATTTACCGAGGAGGAGATCAGGTTGATGCGAATTAAATTTATGTCAGAACTGGGTAACTAAACATTAACACATGCAGGAAGAAACATTTGAGAATCCTCAGGGGACTGAGGAGACGATCATTTATGATCAGCAAAATACGATACAGGAGAAACCCGCCGGAACAAAACCTCCTTTTTTCACTTTTAACTTTAACACACTGCTGGGTCTTGTTTTGCTGGTTGCCCTGGCCGTTTTGTATGTTCTCTTTTTCAACAGCCGCAAGAACCATGAATTACCTGCAATGTTGAATGTCCCCAAAGTATCGGGGAAGTCAACATCGGTTGTTTATGTCAACCTCGACAGCCTGAATGCCCATTACGATTATGTTAAAATATTGCGAAGGGACCTTGAAAGCACCGGTAAACGATTGCAGTCGGAAGTCCTGGCTGAACAGTCGGCACTTGAAAAGGAGGGGGCAGAGTTCCAGCGCCAGGTAGCTGCCAACATAATCCCTGAAGATAAAGCCAAGGTTATTTACGAGCAGCTCATGCAAAAGAGCAATGCACTCGACCAGAAGAAACAACACTATACCCAGCAGGTTGCCGACCAGGAGATGAATATGAATCTCCGGCTGATCGACAGTGTTACCACATTTTTAAGGCGGTTCAACCGGCAGTACAGGTTTGATTACATCCTTGGTTATAAGACCGGGGGGGAGATCCTCATCGCCAACGATACGATGGACATTACCAGGTCGGTCATGGAAATGTTGAATGCCGAATACCAGCAGCGAAAGAAATGATTGTCCCGTCAAGGTTGTGTGTTGTGATGGCATTTTGTCTTATGCTTGCCTCATGCGGGGATAAGAAGGATGTGCCCTCGACAGAAGCTGCCATTCCTGCAGATTCGCTTATTTCCGGTGAAAAAATGATACATATCCTGGCCGATGTTCAAATCATTGAGGCCGGGTTGGCGGCTGAACGCAACGAGGGGGCCCCGCCCTCGAAACCTGGGATATATTACAAAGCGATCTTTAAAAAATACCACATCAGCCAGGTGCGGTATGAGCAGAACATGAGGTATTACAGTCAGAATCCTGCGAAAATGTCAAAACTGTATGACAAGGTGATTGCTGAACTGGAAACCAGGCAGAAAATGTTCCGCCCCGGGAGATAATTACTTCTTCGTGTAAACTGCAATAGAATGGAGCAGGTTAGCTCCATCATCAACGGTATAATTCCAGTTGATCTTTGTTCCCGATAATGTCCCCGATCCGACGAATTTAAGTCCGTCTATCTGCAGGTTGGCATCCAACGTGATTTTTGACCCCGAAACAACGGCTCCTGCTGCAGGTCCTGTGGGCAATGTATTCCCAAAACCGGCTATCAGAACGCCGTTCGCAGAGCCAGGGTCGGCTGAAATGGTAACCTCGTAAGCAAATTTGGTGTAATTTTCAGTCACGCTCCAGCGTCCGATAAAGGAATCACGGGTGGTGCCCGGATCGGAAGGAGTTGTTGCAGAATCCTTTGCACAGCCGCCAATGGTCATTGCCAAAGCCAGCATGAGCAATGCCAGGGTTACTTTTATTGTTTTCATAAGATCATCGTTATTTTTTCGGATCATATGGAATATCCATAAATGATCATTTTATAAAACAACTTCTGCAATCCTGTCGGCAAGACGGCTGGCACCAACGCGGAACAGCACAGGAGTAAGCCAATCCTCGCCAAGGACCTCCGAGACCAGGCAATGGTAGTTGAGTGCGACCGAAGGATCGGAGATGCCCCCGGCAGGTTTGATCCCGATTTTCCTGCCTGTTTTCCGGTAATGTTCACGAATGACCTGAAGCATGACGAAG
>JBAXFZ010000475.1:0-3166 GCA_037139685.1 Bacteroidota bacterium | reverse complement strand
CGCTGATCAAACACAAGGAGGTGATTGTTGCCGCTCACGGAAACAGCCTGAGGGGAATTGTAAAATACCTGAAAAACATCTCCGACCAGGATATCATCGGAATCAACATCCCGACCGGGATTCCCTATGTTTTCGAATTCGACGACCAGATGAACCTTCAAAAAGATTATTTTCTGGGCAATCCGGAAGACATCAAAAAGCTGATGGACGAAGTGGCCAACCAGGGTAAAAAGAAATAACCCATTCCAACACCTATTCTATGGCAAAATGCTGGGTAATTCCCGACATTCATGGTTGTTTGAACACTGTAAAATCGATGGTCAACGACCTTATCAGGCCCATGCGCACCGACGAAATCTATTTCCTGGGCGACTATGTTGACCGCGGCCCCGATTCAAAGGGGGTGATCGATTTTATCAGGTCGATGCAGCAGGACGGTTACAACGTCACAGCCCTGAAGGGCAACCATGAGGATTTCATGGTGGAGCTGTACGATGCTGAAAAAAAATCGCTCAGTGCCTGGTGGTATAATTTCGGTAACAAAAAACATAAGTCTTATCTTGAGATCGGGGGAAAGCCTACCCTTGCCAGCTTCGGAGTGACCCATGTCCGCGACGTTCCGTCCGACTATATTGAATGGATGAGGAACCTCCCCCATTATGTTGAACTGGAGCGCTTTGTACTTGTTCATGCCGGGCTGAATTTCAAAAACGAAAACCCGTACGAAGACAAGCGTGCCATGCTCTGGCTTCGGGATTACGAGATCAAGCCCGACAAAATTGGCGGTCGCCGCATCATCCATGGTCATGTGCCGGTCAATATGGAGCTCATATCCCTTGCCGTGAAAAACAGGTTTTACAAGTTCATAGACCTCGACAACGGTCCCTATATTTCAGGGAAAGACGGATACGGCAACCTCGTCGCCCTCGAGCTGAACAGCATGGAGATGGCCATACAGTACAATA
Organism: Bacteroidota bacterium; assembly: GCA_037139685.1. GTDB lineage: Bacteria > Bacteroidota > Bacteroidia > Bacteroidales > FEN-979 > CAIVAT01. The sequence goes on along the minus strand of JBAXFZ010000475.1, from coordinate 2,201 downwards.
TGGATGTCAGGTAGCGAGGTAGCGAGGTAGTGAGGTAGCGAGGTAGTGAGGTAGCGAAATAGCGAAACAAAATTAAATTACCTGCATTGTTTGCATCGCATGCATAGTTTGCATTGCCTGCATTAATTTTCATTCCTGCATTCCCGCATTCATCTTCCTCAAGGTTTCCTGAAGCGTTTTCTCGAGCGGAAGGTAGTTGAAGGTGGCCCAGAACCGGTCATCCTGCGGTCCGACAATCTGGTCCCAGCGCTGGTTCACCCCGGTTGACTTATCGCCCCTGAAATTTTTCAGTTTTTCCGGATCACGGGTGGCATCGGTGACCACGACCTCGTTTTTGTGTGAAAACTTTAGTTTTTGCCGGGTTGCCGGGTTGGTAAAGGTGAGCCAGTTCTCGACAAGGATCGTGTTGAGATAGTAACTGCCATTCCGTAAGGAGTAGGTGGTAGTCCAGTCCATCAGCGGCATCTCCTGGAACCAGCCCTGGGTTGCGTTTATGGTGTAGGGCCGTTTGTATTTCTGTTTCTCGAACTGGTCGAATGCCTCAAAACTGGGTTTCTGGGTAACCTTCAGCAGTGCAAAATCGGATGCATTGATAAACAGCTCACCTCTCCACAGCGTCTCCTTCACCCCCTTTTTCTGGTCAAACCAGATATGGTAGATCTTGCCTCCTTCAGGCCTGATCAGCTCCTCCATCCTGAATTTATAATACCGGAACAACTCTTCATCCAGCACGGTTTGATGATAGAATTCGACAAAATCGTGGATAAAATTACATCCCAGGCACCCGGCACTTTTTCCCAGTTCGCCGATGGCATTGACAAGGCTGGTGTCGGAGATGACACGACCCTTAAGCAATAACGGTGTGTTTGAAAGCCGGTGCCGCTCCTTTTCCTCTTTTTTGCCGGTCAAGCTATAGCCTGTTTTCATATCCTCGATGATGGCTTCGGTAAATTCGGCGAGTTTGTTGCCCAGGAATTTCCGCGACCTGATGAAGGCTGTGAGGATCAGCGGCTCCTCTCCATAGTTGGCGGGGATATGAGCAACCACCCGACGGATCACCTCTTCGGGAGAGAGTGCTACAATTTCAACTTCTGAAAGCTCAAAAATTTTTGGGTTCATCCTTATTTCAATCCCCGATCCGGAATGGCCCGGGATTGCCAGCTTCTTCAGGGTATAGCCCAGGTAGGCGACCAGCAGGGTATCATGCGAGAACAAACCGGGGATATTGATCCGGAAAAAGCCCTCCTCATTGGTAACAGTGCCAGTAGTGCTGTTCTGAAGGGATATCTGGGCAAAGGGAAGCCCTTTCCCTGTTGCGGAATCGGTCACAAGGCCCGACAGGGTAAGAATTTCGCGGGAGGGAGGCTGGTCCATGAGGACAAGCATGTCATACTTTGCGATGGCTTTTCCGTCGGCATATTTCACGCAAAGCGGTTTTTCTGTCCTGTATCCTCCGTGATCGAGGATCTCGGTTTCCATCGCATACCCGTTTTTTACGCACCACGAAAATTCCCTCCCCGCCTTGCCACGAAGAAAATCCCAGGATGAAACTGCTGAGCCATCGGGCAGCAGGCACCGGCCTGTTTCGTTGCCCTGAGGATCCCGCATAATTTCGAAATGGTATCCCATCCTGTTGCAGTAAACTGCCGATGGGTCTGCAAGGCCATCCGGCTGGGCCTTTATAAACAACGGGATGATCAAGGTTAAAAGCCCCGGGAGAAAACAGACCAGTCTCATGCCCTCTAATTTTGCATTAAAGTTACATTTTTTTCGGGCTTCCACACCCTTTGACCGGTTGATGCCGGAATTGAATTCAACGCTGGTACTTTATTTTCCTGCAGTGGTCAGTTAAAAGCCATGCACCCACCGACCCTGCAGGAAACCGGATATGCATTTAATGTTGTATCTTTATCTCGTAAATACCTGCAGACACAACGTAAAGCCAACCCATGAAAGTTAGCTTAAGTTAGTTCATTAAGAGGCACTAATAAGGATTTTAGTAACTATTTCCATTCCTTAGTGTTTCTCAGTGTCCTTAGAAATCTTTGTGGTTAGAAAAGCAACAGATAATATTACTGCTAATTTTCATCCTTCAGGTAAAATCGTGCTTAGTCATTAAAATTAGCGGAAATTCCATACAGAAGACAAAGAATCCAAATGAAAAGGATTATGAAGTCCATAGCATCCATCCTGTTTGTGTG